>NZ_JAMJFW010000036.1:0-51686 GCF_023544405.1 Enterobacter cloacae complex sp. OE43NF | reverse complement strand
CCGTTTTAGTTCCAGGCATTTTTTGAGATCCCGGCCAAATAATTGTGCTGTCGATATTCCTCCGGTTTCATATTATTCAGTGATTCATGCGGGCGTTCATAGTTATATTATGATAACCATTTCTCCGTGATTTCCCGCCCTTCATTCAGCGTTCTGAACAGATAAAAATCGAGTATTTCTGTACGGTGTGTCCTGTTAAAACGCTCGATGAAAGCATTCTGCGTCGGCTTACCTGGCTGGATAAACTCCAGTTTTACTGCGTGCCTCTCAGCCCATTCAGCCAGCGCCAGAGAGATAAATTCCGAACCATTATCCATGCGCAGCATGACCGGATAGCCACGGTTTGCCGCGATCCTGTCGAGAACACGAACCACTCGCAAAGCAGGCAGATTCAGATCGATTTCAATCGACAACGCCTCACGGTTAAAGTCATCAACGACATTGAATGTGCGAAAACGACGGCCACAGGCCAGCTCATCATGCATAAAATCGACAGACCAGCTCTGGTTCAGCGCTTCCGACGTGGCCATTGGTGAGGGATTGCGTACCGGCAGCCGTTGTTTGCCCTTACGGCGAAAATTCAGCTTCAGCAGACAGTAAATACGGTGGAGCTTTTTGTGATTCCACGGATATCCCTGCCGTCGCAAAACCTGGTAAAGCTTCGGAAAACCATATCGTGGATATCGTTCAGCCACCGCCTGCAATGCGGCAATAACGGTCTCATCATGTGTGGTATCCGGGCGGTAATGGTAAACCGTTCTGCTCAGATTAAGACTCCGGCAGGCCTGACGAATACTGAGTCCGAACGTCGTTATCAGATGAGTGACCAGCTCACGCTTAAAGGCTGGTTTTAAAGATTTTTTTCGATAACGTCTTTCAGCGCCCGGTTCTCCAGGCTAAGGTCGACAAACATCTGTTTTAGACGGCGGTTCTCGTCCTCAAGATCCTTGATTTTTTTAATATCAGAAGCTTCCATGCCACCGTATCTGGACTTCCAGTTTTAGTAGGTGGCTTCAGAGATACCGGCCTCCCGGCAGACATCTTTAACGGTTCGTCCGGCTTCAACCAACTCAATCACAGCGATGATCTGATGCTCAGTAAAACGGGCTTTACGCATAGCGATCTCCTTCGTTGGCAGAGTGATTATGCCGGATGATCTCTAAATATGAATGGCACGATTATGCGGGATACCTACATATTATGGGTGGAGATTCGTGACGGCATTGTGGCATATCATTAAGAGAATCGAGCGAAGATAGGATCCTTGTCACATATTTTAATGGTTCAGGTAGGGGGGAGCACTATTCGGAACATTCCTAATTGCCAGTCATAACAGGACCTTTACTCTTGATTTATTAACACTATACATTTACACACGGATGGAGAGATGAAATGACATTCCTTGGTCAGTCTTTAAAGGATATTCCTAATTACGAACTCGCGCGCAGTCTTGGTCTTGCCTCTGGCGGTGATATAAATTTCACAGCACTTGCAAGTCAACTGGACTGTAATAGAAATTTTAACCACGCCGGGATTATTTACTCAGACGGTTCACGTCAGTGGTTAGTACGACCATCAAGACGGATTGCGACACCAAACGAAAGCCTGGTAAGTCATGTAGTCATAACCAAAGTAAATACCTCATCAAATAACCCCGTTCAGGCAACAACGACGACGATTCAATCCCCTTCCTTAGCGACTGAAATTGGTTCAACGGCTATTTCGTGCGGAGCCGCAATTCTTACTGTTGTACTTGCTGCAGGTGCCGGTATGGCAATTCCTCTGACCGCTGGCTCTTCCGGTGCGGTAGCCGCTGTGATTCTGGCCGGCGGTGTAGCGACAGGGATTCAATGTGCAAATGGGCTTGGCCGACTATCGTTGATTGCTATGAATCATAATGACTATGTCGCGTGGATGGACTCTCAAGAGTGGTACACTGCGACGAACACGGCTCTTGATGCGATTTCTCTTGCCGGAGCAGCTGCGGGCCTAAAAAGCGCTGCATTAACCTATCGCCTTCTCAACCGCTCATCGTCTGAAAGTTTACTCTCTTTATTGCAAAAAATGAGCCGGGCTGACCGTACGCGATTAACAGAGGAGATTATTCGTATCCGTAATCCCGGCATCTCGAATTCAGGTGTAAAAGCAGCTATGAAAGCAGGCGTTTATCCTAAACGTTACCCGTCAGAAGCATTGCAGCTGCTCTTACAGCGTGAGTTGTTAAACACCATTTCAAATTCCTCAGCCTTTGTTGGAAGCGCTATCTCAGGTAATATCAGGAATCCGCAGAATGTTGCACAAACGGGTAAATATGTTTTCGGTTTAATTCAGTCTTTTTCATTTACAGGAAGTTATTAACCCAGCCATGATGAAATACATTAAAAATAGCCTTGCATTAAGTGCTGTGGTTACAAGTAAAATGGCGACCGATGATCTTCAGCAGCTTGAGTCATTAAAAGAAGAGTTAAAAGCGCAGTTTGGCGTTCCTGTGGGTGTACATATGACAGGAATTCCTTTGGCATTGAGTACCTTACTTGCTATTTTTTGCTACGCCATGCTGCAGGTTTCCCTCTGGTTGATGCTGTTTCGCTGGCTTGAATTGCCAGAGTTTAAAGTCATGATGGGAGTATTCAGTGCAGCAAGTGTGTATTGTCTGGCAGTGATGAGCACGATGTTTATGACGACAAGGGGTTCTTTGTCTGGATATAAACTGCATATTTTTGTCATTACGCTGACAGGCTTGATGAGCATCGTTTATTTCCTCTCGACATGGATTTCGCTTTTATTCGGCCCCGTTGACAATTACACGCCGCAAATAACCTCTTTATTGGGTCTGGGATTTTTCTGTCTGAACATCATGTGGATGAATACATCGATTTTTTACCGTTCCATTGCACTAACGCTACATAACCGTGTCTGGCGTAAGCAGTTGAAAATTGAGACAAAGCAAATGTCAGGGCTCAAATGATAACCGCAATTGACAGGAGCATGCTATGTAAGCGCTACGGGCTTCGTTTGGCGGTATAACGGCCCCGCTTACGCGGCCTTATTTTTCCCTTTCATCCTGTTCTTACCCGCTTTTTTCCGCACTGCTATACACTCTTACTAACGCTAAAAAAGGGAGCAGCGAGGATGGCAACCTATCCAGACAGTTTATTGATTCTCAATGGTAAAAGTGCAGGCAACGATCTGCTGCGTCAGGCAATCACTGATTTGCGGGAAGACGGGGCGCGGATCCATGTACGGGTCACGTGGGAAAAAGGCGACGCGGCACGGTATATCCATGAAGGCCTGACGTTGGGTGTCGAAACCATTATCTCCGGCGGCGGCGACGGCACCATCAATGAGATCGCCTCTGCGCTTGTCGACCTGCCCAGCGAAGACCGTCCGGTGATGGGCATTTTACCGCTCGGTACCGCCAATGATTTTGCCACCAGCGCTGGCATTCCGGAGGAGTTGAGTAAAGCCCTGCAACTGGCGATCCTCGGCAAAGCTACCGCCGTGGACATTGCGCAGGTGAATGACAAAACCTGCTTTATCAACATGGCGACGGGCGGGTTCGGCACGCGGATCACCAGCGAAACGCCGGAAAAACTCAAAGCGGCGCTGGGCGGTGTCTCTTATCTGATCCACGGTCTGATGCGCATGGACACCCTCAAGCCGGACCGCTGTGAAATTCGCGGCGAGGATTTCCAGTGGCAGGGAGATGCGCTGGTGATTGGTATTGGCAACGGTCGTCAGGCAGGCGGCGGGCAGCAGCTTTGCCCGGAGGCGCTGATTAATGACGGTCAGCTTCAGCTGCGTATTTTCACCGGCGACGGCCTGCTGCCCGCGCTATTTACCACGCTGACGCAGCCCGAAGAGAGCCCGAACATTATTGCCGGAAAATCCGCGTGGTTCGAAGTGAATGCCCCGCACGGGATGACGTTTAATCTGGATGGGGAACCGTTGAACGGGGAGCATTTCCGCATAGAGGTGTTGCCCAGTGCACTGCTGTGCCGGTTGCCGCCGGATTGTGTGCTTCTGCGCTAATCCCTCAGCCCAGTACTCTCCCACTGGGCTGAGGGTTCCCCAGTAATTTTTTACCGAAAGCGATGAATGTTGCTTCAGGAAAATGAATGACTTACAGCGACGCCCTGGTCCGGCTGTAAATCGCTGAGGCGTTTCCTGCAGGCCGGGGCGAGGCGCAGGGATGCGCCGAGAGGGCGGCTTTACAGGGACGTTACATCCGCCCGTCCCCGATAAGCCGGAAGGAATAAGCCGAAGGCACCGCGAAGCGGCGATTTACCGCCGGGAGCCCGGGTCGCCAGGGCGGCGGCGATTGAGCCGCCCTGGCACGTTCACGGGTCATGTTGTTACAGAGTAGCAAGGAACATGAAGTGAACGGAATGACCTCCATAGCCGTATGTTCCCCCTCACCCCAGCCCTCTCCCAAAGGGAGAGGGAGCCGTCTGTGCTATGGGGATCCCTCAGCCCACCGGGAGAGGGAGTACTCAGGCGATCGTCACTTTGCTGTCCAGATAAACATCCTGAACTGCATTGATCAGCTTCACGCCGTCAGCCATCGATTTCTTAAACGCTTTACGGCCAAGTATCAGCCCCATACCGCCTGCGCGTTTGTTGATAACCGCCGTGCGTACCGCGTCAGACAGGTCAGTATCTCCACCCGCCGCACCGCCGGAGTTAATCAGCCCGGCGCGTCCCATGTAGCAGTTCGCCAGCTGGTAGCGCACCAGGTCGATCGGGTTATCGCTGGTCAGCTTGCTGTAGACACGGTCATCGGTATAACCGAAGTTCACCGCCTTATAGCCGCCGTTATTTTCGGCCATTTTCTGCTTCACGATGTCAGCGCCAATGGTTGCGGCCAGGTGGTTCGCCTGACCGGTCAGGTCAGCTGAGACGTGGTAATCCACCCCGTCTTTTTTAAATGCGGAGTTACGCAGATACGCCCACAGCACGGTCACCATCCCGAGTTCATGGGCGCGTTCAAAGGCAGCGGAAATCTCTTCAATCTGACGACGGGACTGCTCAGAGCCGAAGTAGATCGTTGCCCCAACCGCTACTGCGCCCATATTGAACGCCTGCTCCACGCTGGCGTAGAGGGTCTGGTCATATTCGGTTGGGTAGCTGAGCGTCTCGTTGTGGTTCAGTTTGACGAGGAAAGGAATGCGGTGGGCATAACGCCGTGAAACAGACGCCAGCACGCCATAGGTAGAGGCCACACAGTTACAGCCCGCTTCAATCGCCAGCTCAACAATGTTCTTCGGATCAAAGTAGAGCGGATTGGCTGCAAAGGAGGCGCCTGCCGAGTGCTCAACGCCCTGGTCAACCGGCAGAATCGAGAGATACCCGGTACCGCCCAGCCGCCCGGTATTATAGAGCGTCTGCATATTTCGCAGCACGGCCGGTGGACGGTTGTTATCCACCATCACGCGGTCAACGTAGTCGTGGCCGGGCAGATAAAGCTGGTCGGCTGGAATGGTCATACAACGATGCTGTAAAAGGCTGTCGGCGTCTTTGCCAAGCAACTGCGCAATATCAGTCATAGCGATGCTCCCGTAATTCCGACGTCATGTCGGTGAGTGTTTATCCAGACCCACATTTTTATGGGCAGACTAAGCCTGGTACCGACTTAACAGATTTTCCAGCATTTGCATTTTTTTTCAGCACAATCTGCTGGCTCGATTCGTGTACAACAAAACTGTTACATTGATCAAACAATCACCACAAAGGTATTTTAAAGGTATTATTGAATGGTATGTTAAAGGCGTACTCTCACTGACATGCAGGATTAAACAATGAAAACGAAAGTCCAACTGTCATTCATGATGTTTGTTGAATGGTTTATCTGGGGAGCGTGGTTTGTGCCGCTGTGGCTATGGCTGAGCAAAAGTGGCTTTACCGCCGGGGAGATTGGCTGGTCCTACGCCTGTACGGCCATTGCGGCGATCCTGTCGCCTATTCTCGTCGGCTCGCTGACCGACCGTTTCTTTGCCGCCCAGAAAGTGCTGGCGGTTCTGATGTTTGCCGGTGCCGTTCTGATGTACTTCGCCGCACAGCAAACCCAGTTCAGCACCTTCTTCCCGCTGCTGCTGGCCTACTCTCTTACCTATATGCCCACCATTGCGCTGACCAACAGTATTGCCTTCGCCAACGTCGATGACGTGGAAGCCGATTTCCCGCGTATTCGCGTGATGGGCACTATCGGCTGGATCGCCTCCGGTCTGGCATGCGGGTTCCTGCCGCAGATGCTGGGCTATAGCGATATCTCTGATACCAATATTCCGCTGCTGATGACCGCAGCCAGCTCTGCCCTGCTGGGTGTGTTTGCCCTTTTCCTGCCGAATACGCCGCCGAAAAGTACCGGCAAGCTGGATTTCAAAGTGATGCTCGGTCTGGACGCGCTGATCCTGCTGCGCGACAAAAACTTCCTGGTATTCTTCTTCTGCTCTTTCCTGTTCGCGATGCCGCTGGCCTTCTATTACATCTTCGCCAACGGCTATCTCACCGAAGTGGGGATGAAAAACGCCACCGGCTGGATGACGCTCGGCCAGTTCTCTGAAATCTTCTTTATGCTGGCGCTGCCGTTCTTCACTAAACGCTTTGGTATTAAGAAGGTCTTACTGCTGGGCCTGCTCACGGCCGCCATCCGCTACGGTTTCTTTGTTTACGGCGGCGCGGAACAATACTTCACCTATGCGTTGCTGTTCCTCGGCATTCTGCTGCACGGGGTGAGCTACGACTTCTACTATGTAACCGCATATATCTACGTGGATAAAAAAGCGCCGGCGCATATGCGTACGGCTGCGCAAGGCCTGATTACGCTGTGCTATCAGGGATTTGGTAGCCTGCTGGGTTACCGCCTGGGCGGCGTGATGATGGAAAAAATGTTCGCTTACAAAGAGCCGGTGAATGGGCTGACCTTCAACTGGGCCGGAATGTGGACATTCGGTGCGATCATGATTGCCGTGATCGCCGTGCTGTTTATGCTGTTTTTCCGCGAATCGGACAAAGAGATCACCGCAATTGAGGTGGTTGATGGCGATGCTGCGCTGACACAAGGGGAAGTTAAATGAAACAAGAACGTATTCTCGGTGCTCTTTACGGGCAGGCGTTAGGGGATGCGATGGGTATGCCCTCCGAGCTGTGGCCAAGAAAGCGCGTCAAAGCGCACTTCGGCTGGATCGACCGCTTCTTACCCGGCCCGGCAGAGAATAACGCGGCCTGCTATTTTAAGCGCGCGGAGTTTACCGATGATACTTCGATGGCACTGTGCCTGGCCGATGCGATTATCGAATGCGACGGGGAGATTGACGCGGATATCATCGGCAAACACATCCTGAACTGGGCGCTGGACTTCGATGCCTTTAATAAAAACGTGCTGGGTCCCACCTCAAAAATCGCGCTTAACGCCATCCGCGACGGCAAACCCGTCAGTGAACTGGACAACAACGGTGTGACCAACGGGGCGGCGATGCGGGCTTCCCCGCTGGGCTGCCTGCTACCGGCGACGCGGCTGGAACATTTTGTCGGGCAGGTCGCGCTGGCCTCCAGCCCGACGCATAAATCGGACCTCGCCATCGCCGGGGCCGTGGTGATTGCCTGGGCGGTTTCGCGCGCCATCGACGGCGAGCGCTGGCAGAACATCGTCGATGCCCTGCCCGGCATTGCCCGCTACGCACAGGAGGCGAATACCACCACCTTCAGCGCCTCGCTGGCGGCTCGTATTGAACTGGCGCTTAAGACCGTGCGGGAAGCACACGGCATCGACTCCGCCAGCGAGCAGGTTTATCAGCTTATTGGTGCGGGCACCAGCACCATTGAGTCCGTTCCGGCGGCGATTGCGATGGTGGAGCTGGCCGGCACGGACCCTAACCGCTGCGCGATTTTGTGCGCCAACCTCGGTGGTGATACAGACACCATCGGGGCGATGGCAACGGCCATCTGCGGGGCACTGCACGGCGTGCAGGCAATTGACCCGGCGCTGAAGGATGAACTCGATACCGAAAACCGGCTCGATTTTGACTACTATTGCGAAAAACTGCTGCACTACCGGGAGCAAAGGGAGGGCGTATGAGTACGTTAGCCCAGCGTCTTGAAACATTACAGGCCACACGCCCGGTCACGGTGCTGGGCGCGGCGGTCATCGACGTGATCGCCGACGCGTACGCCCTGCCCTGGCGCGGATGCGATATCGAGCTGAAACAACAAGGGGTGAATATCGGCGGCTGTGCGCTGAATATTGCCATCGCCCTGAAGCGGCTCGGCATTGCGGCGCAAAACGCCCTGCCCGTCGGCCACGGCGTATGGGCGGAGATCATCCGTAACGCCATGGCAAGACAGGATCTGCACAGCGCCGTGGAGGCCGAAGCGGGCGATAACGGCTGGTGTCTGGCGCTGGTAGAGCCTGATGGCGAACGCACCTTTATGTCGTTTAGTGGCGTGGAGAACCAGTGGCAGCCGCACTGGCTGGATGGGCTGAACGTCCCACCGGGTAGCCTGGTGTATCTGTCCGGCTATCAGCTGGCATCGCCATCGGGCGAACTGCTCACACGCTGGCTGGAGTCGCTGGAAAACGTCACCGCGTTTATCGATTTTGGCCCCCGCATTGCTGATATTCCCGACGCGCTGATGGCGCGGATCATGGCCCTGAAACCTATCGTGTCGCTCAATCGTCAGGAGGCGCAGATTGCCGCAGAGCGCGCTGGCATGGACGTTGATACCTTAGGCGTGCAGTGGCAGCACCGTTATGGCGCCGCGCTGATTATTCGTCACGACAAAGATGGCGCAGCCTGGTATGAAGGCGACGCATCGGGTTATGTTCCTGCGTTTCCCGCCACCGTCGTCGATACCATTGGCGCAGGCGACAGCCATGCGGGCGGTACGCTTGCCGGTCTGGCGGCAGGATGGCGTCTGGCGGATGCCGTGACGCTGGGGAATGCCGTGGCGGCCTGGGTGGTCAGCCACCGCGGCGGGGATTGCGCGCCGACGCGCGAGGCATTACTCCTCGCACACAAAGACGTATAGGTCGCTGCGACAGTAGCTGATGCTGTACTCAATCGGCCGGTGCTGCTGGTCCAGCGCAACCTGCTTGATCACCAGTACCGGTATTTTGTCATCCATACTGATATACGCCTGAAACTCGCTGTCCGGCATCCGGGCGCTGACCCGGGAGCGGGTGCGTTGCGGAAAGATATTCTGGCTACGGAAGTAGTCGTACAGCGAGATGCCAATTGCGTCCGGGTCATGAATTAACTCAACCGGAACCCAGGACTCCTCAATCGACACCGCGTCATCGTCAACGTAACGAATGCGCTTAAGCAAGAATACCTCGCTGTCCGGGGGTACCGACAGCTGGCTGGCCACCTCTTCCGGACACTTCACCACCCGTTTATTCACCCATAGCGTGTTAGGTTTTTTACCACGCAGCACCACCTGCTGGGAAAACCCGCGCGCTTCCTTGAGCGAATATTCGAAGATGTTGTTGATCTGTGTCCCGTACCCCCGGGCGCGCGTTACTACGCCCTCTTCTTCCAGCGCCTGCATCGCTTTGCGCACGGTAATGCGCGACACCCCGGTTAACTGGCTCAGATCGCGCTCGCCGGGCAGAATATTCCCGTGCTCCAGCACTCCGCTGCGTACCGCGTTTTTTACCGTTTCGGCAAATTTCAGATACAGCGGCATGTTGTCGGGCGCGGCGATCCGTTCATTCAGTTGAGCGATTAACCGGGTATGCGCTTGTTCCATCTCTGTTTTCTCAGGCGTGGTGTTTCCTGCCAGTATACTGGCTTACCACCATGCATGAAAATGATGAACCGGCCCAATACCGTGACCCACTTCCAGAGTATCGGCTTTTGCCAGCGCGGCCGAGAGCCATGTTTTGGCCTCGCGTACCGTATCGTCCCAGCTGTTGTGCCGTGGACGCAGCGCCGCCAGCGCGGCAGAGAGCGTGCACCCCGTACCGTGGGTATTTTTGGTATGCACGCGCGGGGCCGTGAAACGCAGTTCACCGTCGCGGGTAAAGAGCCAGTCCGGGCTTTCATCGTCATCGAGATGGCCGCCTTTCATTAGCACCGCGCCGCACCCCATCGCCAGCAGGGCGTTCCCCTGCTCTTTCATCTCACGTTCGTTCTGCGCGTGTGGCGCGTCTAACAGTGCGGCCGCTTCCGGCAGATTTGGCGTAATCAGCGCCACCTGCGGCAGCAGTTTCTTGCGCAATGTCTCAACAGCAGAGGCAGAGAGCAGCGGGTCACCGCTTTTAGCCAGCATCACCGTATCCAGCACCACATTTTGCACCTGATAACGTTGCAGCCGCTCGGCCACCGCTTCGACGATATCCGTTTCTGCCAGCATTCCAATTTTGGTGGTGTCGATGCGCACATCGCTGAATACCGAGTCCAGCTGGGCACCGACAAAATCCGGCTCGATACGGTAGACCGACTGCACGCCACGGGTGTTTTGCGCCACCAGGGCGGTGATCACCGAGCAGCCGTAAGCGCCAAGAGCCGAGAACGTTTTCAGGTCGGCCTGGATACCGGCACCGCCGCTTGGATCGGTACCGGCAATCGTCAGAGCATTAATTCGTTTCATACCTGTGCCTCCAGGTTGTGCAGCGCATCAAGGAACGCGCTGGCAAAGCTGCCCGGCCCGTGAGACTGCGCAACGGCGATCGTTCCGGCACGCTTCATCCATCCGCAGGCAGCGGCAACATTATCCAGCCGCTCCCCCGGCAGAGAACAACTCGCCGCCACCACCGCCGAGAGCGCACACCCGGTGCCCACCACGCGGGTCATTAACGGATCGCCGCCCACAACCGTTCGGGTGCGCAGGCCGTCGGTAACGTAATCCACCTCCCCCGTAACTGCCACAATGGCATTGGTCTGGCGAGCCAGCGCCTGTGCGGCGGGCAGCGCGGCAGCGGCGGTGTCGGTGGTATCGACACCGCGTCCCCCTGCGCTCATCCCCGCAAGGGCGAGAATTTCCGACGCATTGCCGCGAATGGCGGTTGGTTTCAGGGCAAGGATCTGATGACAAAAGCGGGTACGGAACGCCAGAGCGCCCACCGCAACCGGGTCAAGCGTCCAGGGCTTGCCTGCCGCCACCGCGCTCTCGATGGCCCGACGCATCGACTGGGCGCGGGGGGGGGTGAGGGTACCGACGTTAATCAGCAGCGCATCGGCCATCCCGGCAAACTGCTCGGCCTCTTCGGCTTCAATCACCATTGCCGGAGAAGCGCCAAGCGCCAGCAGAACGTTGGCCGTAAAGGTTTGCACGACATCATTGGTCATACAGTGCGTGAGCGGGGAACGGGTTCGGAAGTGGTGTAAAACGTCTAAATCGAGCAGGTCAGGCTGCATGGGTTCGCTCCTGCCTTGCGTGAAGAAGCGATGACCGGGAAGGCATCTGACTTCCCTACGCTGGCATTATCCAGATCAGGTAATACGGGTATTTCTCAGCCTTCACAAAGAAGGGCACCCCGAGTCAAAATACTTTTAAAACAAAAACTTAAATACAAACATTTGCTTGAATTTAGTGTAACCGTAGCGAAGGCCACGGTGCAAGGGGTTTCTACAAGTCCAGTCGCATGCAGCATGTGGCCGCAGCTTATCGTAGGGAGATCATTCCTGTATTTTTTAGCTATACGTTTCGCGATAATTAAATCATTGTTACCTAAACACGATAAATTCGTTGTTTTTAAACCGTTACAACATGATATTTTTTCATGTAGAAAATATTTTACAGAGGCAATCATAAAAGTTTCATTCAAAACAAATAACGAAATCAATAGAAAGGAAAAACAAAAGATGCTTTAAATAAATTAATTAAACAGGCGTAATAATGTAATTTTTTGACGAAAACAGATAAGCAAGATTAATGTATTCTTAGTTTTACCCAAGAACGCCCGTCAATCCCCATAAAAATTAACTCCTTGTTTTATAATGAGTAGTTCAATCCGCTCTCAAACTCCCCTTTTTAGCCATGCGTGCCAGTATTGATGAAGATCAATAAATAAAACGTGAATATCCGGGATAGTTGCTGCGCGTTACAAAAAAAGTGATTTAGAAAAAATCACCGTAACCTCCTTTTTTAAATTAAATATAACAAGACGTTATATCCTCCCGCCAGGATAGCGAAATAATTTTATTGATGAGAGTTTGGAAATGAAATGTATTAAAACCGCCATATCTGTTTTTATTTTAACTTCTGTTCCTGGCACAGCAGTTCTTGCCGCTACCTCGCCGGTTACATCCAGTTGGGGGGACGCATAAATTTCCGCAAAGAATGAGCAGTTTACTGCCACGCCTGTTATTACCCTGCCGACGCAACAAACACCGGTTGCACCACAGCCAGTATTATTAGCCCCTCACCTGGACGGGCAGCATATTGAGCCTGGTCAGGCGCCCACGCCTGTTCTGCCGCCGCAGAAAACTCCCGTGAAACAAATTGCAGTTGACCCAATACAAACCTCTGTTGATGGTTCTGCAACGGCGTTGAAAACCGCGCAGGCAACACATTTAGACGGTCAACATAACCAGGTCATTAATGGTCGTGATGGCCGTCCGGGCAAAGACGGCGTGACGACGATTATCACCCGTAATGTCACTGATACAGCCGCCGTTAAACAGATCAATACGCTGACTACGCAAACAACCGGGCAAGCACAGGAGCTCAACGCGGCCCGACAAATGCTTATTCAGCAGCAAAAAAGTTCTAACGCACAGTTTAAAAGCCTTAAAGACGACGTGGACGATAATAAAAAAGAGTCCCGTAGTGGAATCGCCGGTGCCGTTGCTATCGCTTCAATGCCGCAAGTCGAGCGGGATCAAACGTTTATGGTGAGTGCGGGTGCCGGGACTTTTCATGACGAAAGCGCCGTTGCGGTAGGCGCGTCCTTCCATGCGGGTGAACATGCCATTGTGAAAGCGGGTGTCACCACCACAACGAATAACGATTATGCTGTAGGGGCGGGTATAGGGCTTGGCTGGTAATTAAAAACAACCACATAGAGTAAAACCATTAATCGCAAGTTGCGTTTAAATTCCTGAAATAATTTAGATATCTGCTCTTGCAATGACATGCTTTGTTTATATCAAAGCAAGATCGCAATTAAATGATCTACTGGTGTTTAAAATTAAAATCATTTACTTGTCATTAGCGGTGATAGTTATTTTGATGACAATTATTATCATCACGACATATATTAAACTTGAGAGTTAGCGCAATGAAAAAACCGATATTTACTGTAGTCATACTCGGCATAACGTATTTTCTCGGCGGATGTTCAACAAAGGCGTCAAGGATGCAGGAGTGTCTTAATGAAGGCATTTCTAAAGACACCTGTTATCTCGCAGAATCACAACGCCAGGCAGCGATCAGCAACGCGTCGATGAATGCGGCTTTTGCGAATGCGGCTCATGCGGTGCAGCATGCACAAATGACACATAAGCACAGAAAAGAGCTTGCTCATTCAGGATGTACGCAGGTTGAGGAAGCTAACGGCGAATGCACTGCAAATTCAGATAAAAGTCAATCGCGTGATTTAAAACAGCTCTCCCGCGAGGCCGAAGCGGTAATGAACGGTACCATCGATGACGGTGCGGCATTCCTGCTGGGGCAAGGATGGAAACCAAACAACGGTAAATGGCATAAACAGGGATATACCTTAACGCTGGTGGTTGAAAAGGGAATTGTTGTGAACAGCCAGCTGTCAAAATGATGATCTAAACCGGCAACAATAAAGGGGTGGCTGCCCCTTTATTGCAAACTCACCATGCGAATGAACGGGAAGTCGTCACTCCAGCTGCCAGGCTCCGGCTTCGAATAATAACGCTGAGCCACCCCAGGCAAATACGTTTATTTCCCTTCGCCCTGCCTCAGGATAAATTCGGCTGCTTAAACACGCGTCGCCTTCATTGACAAAAACTTCCACGGAAGAACTGTCGAAGAACAGACGCAGACTAAGCGTATTATCCAGGTTCAGCGCGACGCTTCGTGTCCCGCACAGGCCATATTGCGGATAGTTTCGCTCAAGAACCAGACGCTGCATTTGAGCATCCACGTAGACGCGCAGCCCCTCTCCCAGACTCATGCCGTACTGCTCGGCACTGCTATTGGCACAATCCCACTGCAGAATAACCTCCATCGCGTCGCAGCGTTCCAGCAGAGTCATCTGCTGATTGTTAAGCGTGCTAACCGGCCAGGGGAACCACGCTCCCCGCAGGCCTTCGACCTCTCTGGCTGGCCGCATTTGCAGACGGTGATCCGCGCCAAGCGTCAGTTCGCGCGGTAAAGAGAGCATGCCAGCCCAGCCGTCCTCCTGTTCCGGCTGGGAGGATTCCCACATGTCCAGCCAGCCGATAACGATGCGGCGACCATCAGGCGTGAGGAAACTTTGTGGCGCATAGAAATCATGCCCGCGATCCATCTCCACAAACTCACCTTCCCGCACAAAAGGCTGCCCGGGCTGCCACTCGCCCAACAGATAGCCGCTCTGGAAAAGATTACGGTTTTTGAATCCTTCAGCGGCCATCCCCTGAGGCGAAAACATCAGCACGCGTTTGCCATTGAGCATGAAAAAGTCCGGGCATTCCCACATGTAGCCCAGCTCTTTTTCAGCCACCGCCAGCACGCCCATATCCTGCCACTGGCGCAGATCGGCAGAACGATAAACGCGCACCTGGCCCGTCTCACCGTCCCGCGCACCGACAACCATGTACCAGCTCTCCCCTTCACGCCACACTTTCGGGTCGCGGAAGTGATGCAGACCTGGCGGGGTATCAACGATCATTCCCTGCCGGACAAAATGAATGCCGTCACGGCTGGTCGCCAGACATTGCACCTGGTAGAGATTCGCCTCGTCATCAGGATCGCCGTGGAATTTATGTCCGGTGTAAATCAGCGCCAGCGTATCGCCATCCACCACCGCCGATCCGGAAAAACAGCCATCCTTGTCTTCAGGCCCTTCTGGCGCCAGCGCAACGGGGAGATGTTCCCAGTGAACTAAATCCTTGCTACGCGCATGGCCCCAGTGCATAGGCCCCCACTGGGTGGAGTACGGATGATGCTGGTAAAAAGCGTGATACCAACCGTCAAACCAGACCAGGCCATTTGGGTCGTTCATCCAGCCAGCGCGCGCAGCGAGGTGGTAACGCGGATACCAGCGCAGATTGAGCCCTTCGCGTCTGGACTGAAGTTCCTGCTCTGCTTTAGTAATTGAATACGTCATTTCTCTACTCTTTCGATCAGATGGTGGAAGGTTGCGGCATGAGCGGGTCAGAAGAGGATTTACCCGAGCGCAACAGGAAGATGGAGATAAACGTGGTGCTGAAAACTAACAGCCCCATAATGAGATAGGACTGGGCAAAGCCGTATTTCTCATAGCTGTAACCCGCCAGCGGCGACAGGACCGAGGCGATCACCGAGCTGGTACAGGCAAAGCCCACCAGATAGAGGGTGGAAGAGAGCCGTTTATCAAAATGTAAGCTGTTGTATTTAAAAATTGAGACCAGCAAAACGGGCAGTTCGACCGCGTGCAATAACTTGGTAATGGAGATCAGTACCGGCCCCTCAACCAGCCCCGAAGCCACCATACGCATCGCCATCACCATTCCCGCAAAAATCAGGCCATTCTTTGCGCCAAGGCGATTCACCAGCCATGGCGCGCAGAACATGCCCGCCGCCTCAAGGAAAACCTGGAAGGAGTTGAGATAGCCATACATGGCGTTTCCTTCCTGTAACGTCGGGAACTGGGAGGAGAAATAGACCGGGAACTGCTGGTCGTAAACGCCATAAATACAGGTGCCGATAACAAAAAATACCAGCGCCCAGAACCGCGGCAGCGTCAGCAGACGCAATGCATCTTCCAGCGTGACTTTACCGCCTGACACCGCTTCCTGCATGGCATGCGGGGCGGAAGAGACCCTGAGACGCGCCAGCAAAACAAAAAACAGCAGTCCTGCAGAGCTCGCGACAGCGAAGTTCAGCTTCGGATTAATATTAAACAGAAGTCCCGCGAAAAAGGTTGCCACCGCCCAGCCAAGCGATCCCCACATCCTCGCCTTGCCGAACTCAAACTGGCTCTGGCGGGCGACACGCTCGGTATAGGACTCCAGTACCCCTATCCCACCGTTAAACGTCAGGCCGATATAAATCCCGCCGAAAATACTGCCGAGTAAGACGTTAATCTGCAGCAGATAACCAAACAGCAAAAAGGCCGGACCAGAAAGAATGAGCAGGCTGGTCAGAAACCAGAGCAGGTTCTTGCGCAGACCAAGTTTGTCCTGAATGAATCCATAGCAGATTTGAGCGAAAAGCGCGGAGACAGAAAGCACGGCATAGATAATGCCGGTGTCGCCCGCTTTTAAGCCCACCTCCTGGTGGAGCCAGATGGAAAGCAAAGAGCCGGAAGAAGACCAGGTGACAAAAAAGAAAAACAGTAATGCGCTCAATAAGGGATAGCTGTGAGAGTGATGCGTTTTCATCATGACATTCTCATGTTGGAGTAATGACAAAATGGTAACGTTAACATTGAGCGCTACTCATGCGGTTTGGATCAGATTCATGATGTTAATCACGAAAGTTAACGTTAACATTACAGAAGTGAGATCGCGATCAACTATTCATCATTGATGTTTGTCTGGCTCCACTCTCATATCCCCTTTCCTTTTACATCAGTAACTTAGTTGTATATTCTTTAACACGTGACATTAACGGAGTAAGAAAATGGCTTCCCTGAAGGACGTCGCAAAGCTGGCTAACGTATCGCTGATGACCGTTTCACGCGCGCTTAACAACCCGGAGCGCCTTAAACCGGAAACGTTGGCACGCGTACAGCAGGCTATTGAGCAGACCAGCTACGTACCCGATCTTTCCGCCAAGAAAGTACGCGGCGCGCATGCCTCGCCAAAAACCATAGGCGTGCTGGCACTCGATACGGTGACGACACCTTTTTCGGTGGAGATCACGCTGTCCATTGAAGAGACGGCCCGGATGCACGGATGGAACAGCTTCGTCATGAATATGTTTACCGATGACAACCCGGATGCAATCGTCGATCTGCTGCTCTCTCACCGCCCGGACGGCATTATTTACACCACCATGGGATTACGTCAGGTTCCTCTCCCGGCCAAGCTCCTTACCCTTCCCTGCGTGCTGGCCAACTGCGAAAGTATCGATGAAAAGGTCGCCAGCTATATTCCTGATGATGAACAGGGGCAGTACGCCGCCGTACAGGCGTTACTCGCCGCAGGCTATCGACAGCCCCTGTGCCTGCATTTACCCGCAGATCATCTGGCCACAACCCGACGCCGTCACGGGCTGGAACGTGCATGCCGTGAAGCGGGGCTCGACCCGGACCGTCTGGATCATAGTTATATGGCGTTTGGGGACGAGCACTATCGCGACATTCCGTCAGTTCTGCAGGCGCGCATTCAGAATGGCCTTCCCCAATTCGACTCGGTTATCTGCGGCAACGATCGTATCGCATTGATGGTTTACCAGACCCTGCTGGCGCAAGGGATTCGCATCCCTGAAGATATCGCGGTGATCGGCTATGACAATATGGTGGGCATTGGAGAACTCTTTCTTCCGCCTCTTTCAACGGTTCAACTGCCGCATTATGAAATTGGTCGCCTCAGTGCCCTGCATATTATTCACGGTGAAACCCATCGGGAAACCAGGCGCGTTGAAAGTCCATTTTTAATGCGGAATTCCATTACGCATCTATGATGACCACCGCTTTTTAGCCCTGTCGCAGTAATAAGCAGGCTAAGGAGGCGGTCAACCTCCCTTTCAGGGAAAAATGGCACGATTTGTCACACTCTTTTTTATGATTTTACCCTCCGGGCAGTTAGCACGTAACCGGCTGTTTTTATTTGCCATAACGCATAATTTTCTTTCTCAAAACGGGGATATTCCGTCCCCTGTGCCCCATGTCACAAAACAGTAAACAAATTAACCATTGAGCCCCGTGGCAAAAGGCTCTATATTGGCGGCGTTTTTTTCAGGCCCCCATCTGTTTTTTAACTTTTTATTCAATCGTGGCTCATAACGAAGCGGCGGTTGTAGGAGTGATATGATGACGGATAAAGTCCGTATTGACACCGTAGATGCCCACAAAAGCAACGAAACCTATCTGGCCCGTCAGGCCGAGTTTGAATCTAACGTCAGGAGTTATCCGCGCAAACTGCCTTTAGCCATCACTAAAGCAGAAGGCGTGTGGATCACCGATGCAGATAATAAAGAATACCTTGACTGTTTAGCAGGCGCAGGCACCCTCGCGCTTGGCCATAACCACCCTGATGTGCTGAAAAGCATCCAAAATGTCATTACCAGCGGCTTGCCGTTACATACTCTGGATCTGACTACGCCTCTGAAAGACGCGTTTTCCGAATACCTGCTCTCTCTGCTGCCTCGTCAGGGCAAAGAGTACTGCCTGCAGTTCACCGGTCCATCCGGTGCTGACGCCGTGGAAGCGGCGCTGAAGCTGGCGAAAAAAGTCACCGGCCGTAGCGGTATCATCAGCTTCTCGGGTGGTTACCACGGTATGACTCACGGTGCACTGTCCGTGACCGGTAACCTGTCTCCGAAAGAAGCGGTAGACGGTATGATGCCAGAAGTGCAGTTCATGCCTTACCCACACCAGTACCGTTGCCCACTGGGTATCGGCGGTGAAGCGGGCGTGAAAGCGCTGACCTACTACTTCGAAAACCTGATCAACGACGTTGAAAGCGGCGTGCGTAAACCTGCTGCGGTCATTCTTGAAGCCGTTCAGGGTGAAGGCGGCGTGAACCCTGCTCCTGTTGAGTGGCTGCAGCGCATCCGTAAAGTGACTCAGGAACACGGCATTCTGCTGATCCTGGACGAAGTTCAGGCAGGCTTTGCCCGTACCGGTAAATTCTTCGCGTTCGAACACGCGGGCATCGAGCCAGACATCATCGTGATGTCCAAAGCCGTTGGCGGCGGTCTGCCACTGGCTGTGCTGGGTATCAAAAAGCAGTTCGATGCATGGGCACCAGGTCACCACACCGGCACCTTCCGCGGCAACCAGCTGGCGATGGCAACCGGTCTGACGACGCTGAAGATCCTGAAAGACCAAAACATCGCTGGCAAAGTGGCTGCACAGGGCGAATGGCTGAAAGGCCAGCTGAACGAGATGGCGAAACGCTATCCGGTTATCGGCCACGTTCGCGGTCTGGGCATGATGATCGGTATTGAGATCGTTAAGCCACACGAAGCCGCTGACCACATGGGTTGCTTCCCGGGTGATGGCGAGCTGTCTGCACTGATTCAGAAGAAGTGCTTCGAAGCCGGTCTGATTCTGGAGCGCGGTGGTCGTAATGGTATCGTTCTGCGCCTGCTGCCTTCTCTGCTGATCAGCGATGATGAGCTGAAAGTCTTCCTGGATAAATTCGAGCAGGCACTGCTTGCTGCGGGCGTTCGCCCGGCGTAACCGGAGTTGTTGATTACGATGTCTGATTCAAACCCAATTTTGTTCTCCTCTGCGCAGAGCATTGAAGCTTACCAGCAGGCGATTGAACAAAGCACTCAGGCTGTGATGCAGTGGCTGAAACAGCCTGAGATGTATCAGGGCAAAACGGTCGCGGAACTGCGCGACCGCATTAAGCTGGATTTCAACCCGAAAGGGCTGGGCAACGAAGCGGCGATTGAACGCGCCGTGGAGTTTTTCCTGAAAGACAGTTTGTCCGTTCATCACCCGCAGTGTGTGGCGCACCTGCACTGCCCAAGCCTGGTCGTTAGCCAGGCGGCGGAAGTGCTGATTAACGCCACTAACCAGAGCATGGACTCCTGGGATCAAAGCCCGTCCGCAACCATTATTGAGATCAAACTGATCGAATGGCTGCGTACCCGCGTGGGTTATCAGGCTGGCGACGCGGGTGTCTTCACCAGCGGCGGCACCCAGAGCAACCTGATGGGTCTGATGCTGGCACGTGATGCGTTCTTCGCACGTCAGGGCCACTCTGTCCAGCAGGATGGTCTGACGGGCGATCTGCGTAAGATCCGCGTACTGTGCTCCGAAAACGCGCACTTCTCCGTGCAGAAAAACATGGCGCTGATGGGGCTGGGTTATCAGTCCGTCGTGCAGGTGAAAACTGACGAATTCTCTCGCATGGATCTGACCGATCTGGCGGCGAAAATCGAGCAGTGCAACGCCAACGGCGAACAGATTCTGGCGATTGTCGCGACAGCCGGGACCACCGATGCCGGTGCTATTGACCCGCTGCGTGCCATTGCTGAACTGGCGGCGAAACAGAACATCTGGGTACACGTTGATGCGGCCTGGGGCGGCGCACTGCTGATGTCTGAGCAGTATCGCCACTACCTGGACGGCATTGAACTGGTGGATTCCGTTACTCTGGACTTCCACAAACAGTTCTTCCAGACCATCAGCTGCGGTGCATTCCTGCTGAAGGAAGCGCGCCACTATGAGCTGATGCGCTATCAGGCGGCTTACCTGAACTCTGAGTTCGACGAAGAAGCCGGCGTGCCGAACCTGGTTTCCAAATCGCTGCAGACCACACGCCGTTTCGACGCGCTGAAGCTGTGGATGAGCCTGGAAGCGCTGGGTCAGGAGCAATACGCGGCGATTATCGATCACGGCGTGACGCTGGCACAGCAGGTTGCAGCTTATGTGAAAGAGCAGCCCGCACTGGAACTGGTTATGCAGCCACAGCTGGCAAGCGTGCTGTTCCGCTTCCGTGGCGAGGTGCAGGCAGATGATGCAGGTATCGCCCTGCTGAACCAGAAAATTGGTGATGCGCTGCTGGAGTCCGGCCGTGCAAACGTCGGCGTGACCGAGCATAACGGCGTGACCTGTCTGAAGCTGACGCTGCTGAACCCAACCGTGACGCTGGAGGATATCAAAACCCTGCTGTCTCTGGTTGAGCGTACTGCGCAGGAAGTTCTGGCGAAGTAATACACAGCCCCTCTTCCACCGGGAGAGGGGCTATTTTTATAACCCTGCCCACCACATCCTGACTTTCAATCCCCAGTAGCTTGTCCAGGCCGTTGTTGTACTGACGACATTGCCTTTAGAGACCAGCACCAGCGTCGGTGTTACGCTAACCTGCCATTGCTGTGACAGCGCACCGTTTTCGTCATTAATCACCGGCATTTTCAGCTGCTTCTTTTCGACCCAGCGCGCAAGCTTAGCGTCATCACCAGAGCGCATGGCAATACTCACCACGTTCCCGCCCTCTTCTGCCAGCCTATTGACCGCAGGCGTGGTATAACGGCAGATGCTGCACCAGGTCGCCCAGACGTAAATCAGCAGCGGCCGATCCTGACTGAGTGCGGCAATGTCATGTACTGAGCCATCAATGCCCTGCATTGGGGTAGCGCTAAACGTAGCGGGTAATGTCGGCTTGCGGTACTGATCCACACCCCACATCACGGCCAGCGCCAGCAGTACGAGTATGATCCCTTCCCGCGCCCAGCGGCGCAGTTGGCTGAATTTGCGGTTTTCCATTGTGACCTCGTGATTTAACGAAAGTCATCTTAGCGAGCTGCGCACCGTTTCGCTGTAAAGAAGTGTCGCCCTACCTGGTGCGTAAGGTATCAACCATCAGGGTAAAGCAGGATTCAATGAGCGCAGGCAGCGCCTGCGGGGCACGCATCAGCGCCACCGTGCGCGCCAGGGCCGGTTGCTGAAGGAGAACCACCTTAAGCTGCGGGTCCTGCAGGTGGGTGGTATAAAGCTGAGGCAATATCCCCACGGCAAGCTTCGAGCGCACCAGCCCGTATAATGTCTCGATATAGTCCACCTGATAACGGGTCTGCAGGGACAGACGGTGGCTTTCGGCAAGCGCATTGACCAGCCGCTGAATATTGCCTTTTGAGAAAACGGCAATATCCCGGCCCACCAGCTGTTTCCAGGGAACATGTGCCGACGCGGCGAGCGGATCGTCGCAATGCAGCACGGCCACAAACGGATCCTCCTGCAACGGGAACACGTCCAGCTGTTCGGGTACCGAGTTGTCCAGCGCCCCGATGCCAAAATCAATCTGCCCTTTCAGCAGTTGCGCCACCAGCGCATCGTTGGTCTGGTCGTGAAACTCCACCCGCAGGCGCGGAAAAGCCTGCGCCAGCGTCTGCGGCAGCAGCGGAAACAGCAGTGAACTGACTGAAGGCACCAGACCGATCCGCACCGTACCGTCGCCGCCGGCCTGCACAATCTGCTGCATATCATCAAACGCCAGCTGCGCCACGCTGAGCACCCGCTGGGCGTGTGGCAGAATGGCGTGACCCAGCTCGGTCAGCGTGACCGCCGACGCGGTACGGTTGACCAGTTTACCGCCGAGCACGGTTTCGATTTGCCGCAGGGCGCTGCTGAGTGCCGGCTGGCTGATGGCCAGTTTACTGGCGGTATCCGTAAAATGACGCAGCTGCGCCAGAGTGACAAAATACTGTAGCTGCCGAAGAGAGAGCGCAGGCAAGCGCTGCCAGGGTTCCGTCATCATTATCCATTACACGCGTCACAGAATAACCCGGGGTTATCGGGCGATAAATTTTATCAGCTGGGCAAACGTTTGCCGGGTGCATAGAGTAACGTCAATATTTCAATGCTGGAACTGTTAATTGCATGACTGCCGAAACCCGACGCCGCGCCGTGAAGGCTGCACGAGGCGAAACGCCGTTTGACCTGTTGCTTACGCATACCCGAGTTGTTGATATGGCAACCGGTGAGATCCGCGACGCGGATGTGGGCATCGTCGGCTCGCTTATCGCCAGCGTCCATCCACGCGGCAGCCGCAACGATGCGCTTGAGACGCATGACCTGAATAACCAGTTTCTCTCTCCGGGGCTAATGGACACGCATGTTCACCTTGAAAGCTCGCACCTGCTGCCCGCCCGCTACGCAGAGATCGTACTGGCGCAGGGCACCACCGCGGTGTTCTGGGATCCGCACGAACTGGCAAACGTGCTGGGCATTGAGGGCGTCCGCTTTGCCATTGAGGCGAGCCGCAACCTGCCACTGCAGGTAATGGTCGCGGCGCCATCGAGCGTCCCTTCCACACCGGGGCTGGAGATGTCCGGCGCAGACTTTGCGGGCGAAGAGATGAATACCCTGCTTGGCTGGCCCGAAGTGCGCGGCGTGGCGGAAGTGATGGACATGCACGGGGTGCTGAATGGCAGTCAGCGTATGCTGGAGATCCTGCAGGCCGGGCTGGAAAGTGGGAAGCTGATTGAAGGTCACGCGCGTGGTCTGAGCGGCGCGGATTTACAGGCGTATCTGGCGGCGGGCGTCACCTCCGATCATGAACTCACCTCCGCCGACGATGCGCTGGAAAAATTACGCGCCGGGCTGACGCTAGAGATCCGCGGCTCGCATCCTTATCTGCTGCCTGATATCGTCAGCGCGCTGAAAACGCTGCCGCATCTGTCGTCACAAATCACGGTCTGCACTGATGATGTCCCACCGGACATCCTGATGGAAAAAGGCGGCATCATCGCCCTGCTCAACCTGCTGATTGAACATGGCCTTCCGGCGACGGACGCGCTGCGGTTTGCCACCCTGAATGCTTCCCTGCGCTTGCAGCGTAACGATCTCGGGCTGATTGCCGCGGGTCGTCGTGCGGATCTCGTGGTGTTCGATTCACTGGATAAACTGACGGCTCGCCGGGTGTACGTCGCCGGAAAATGCATTGCCCGTGACGGAGCGATGATCGAGCCGATTGTTGATACGCCCCTGACGCTGCCCCGGGATACCGTGCGCCTGTCGTCGCTGACCGCCAGCGATTTTTACATGCGCATCGACAACGCAAACCACGGTGTGGCGCGCCTGCGTCATATCAGCGGCGCACGTTTTACCCGCTGGGGAGAAACCGACGCCCGGGTACGTGACGGACGCGTTGAGATACCGGCTGGTTTTAGCCTGATTTGGGTTCAGCACCGCCACGCGCGCCATGCGGCAAAACCGCAAATCGCCCTGCTGGAAGGCTGGGGAGAGCTGCGGGGGGCCATTGCCACCAGCTACTCCCACGATTCACACAACCTGGTGGTACTGGGAGGCAATCCTGATGACATGGCACTGGCCGCTAATACGCTGATCCAAAGCGGTGGCGGGATGGCGCTGGTGCAGAACGGGGATGTGATCGCCCATGTGGCGATGCCCATTGCGGGGATGTTGTCAGAACTCACCCCTGCGGAACTGGCGCGCCAGTTCCGTGAGCTGCGCGAACGCAGCAGCCAGATTGCCGACTGGGAGCCGCCATACAGAGTATTTAAAGCCATTGAAGGGACATGCCTTGCCTGCAACGCCGGGCCGCATTTAACCGATCTTGGACTGACCGATGGCAGCACGCGCCAGATTGTCGATCCGCTGATCTCTTACCGGGAAACCCCGGACACCACACAATAATACCGAAGGAGAGCCGGATAATGGCCGACAATACCGTTAATTCGCCAGCACCAGGGAACTGGCTTGAACGTCGTTTTTCACTGCATACGCGCGGCAGTACCGTGCGCACAGAGTGTCTGGCCGGTCTCACCGGTTTTCTCGCCGCCGCCTATTTGCTGGTGGTCATCCCGGGGCTGTTGGCCGTGGGCGGGATGGACAAAGGCGCGGCGACCACCGGCACCATTTTGGTGTTTGTGGCCGGTACGCTGCTGATGGCGTTTTACGCCAACCTGCCGTTTATTGTCGGGCCCGGCATTGGTGGCTCGGTGCTGGTTGGGGTAACGCTGGCGGGCAGTGAAGGCATCGGCTGGCAAATTGGTCTGGGCATTGCCTGCTGGTCGGGAATTTTGTTCTTCCTGCTCACCCGTTTTGGCCTGCGAGAGGTTGTGACCCGCTCCGTACCGCAGTCCATCAAACTGGGACTGACGGCCTCTATCGGTCGTTTGTCGCCGTACTGGGTTTTCGCAATGCCGGGCTGGTGCTGGCTAACGCAAAAACGAACGCGCTGATGCTGGGTGATTTTCTCTCCCCAGGCGCGCTGGTGGCGCTCAGCGGCCTGTTCCTCGCCATTGCCCTGCAGGCGCGTCGCATTCCGGGCGCCATTTTGTGGGCCATTTTGTTTGCCACCCTCGTGGGCATTCCGATGGGGGTGACCCACCTTCCTGCCAGCTTTATTGATATGCCTCACTCACTGACGCCGGTGCTGGGTCATATCGACATGCTGGGCGCGCTGAATATTGCCTTCCTGCCGTTCCTGTTTGTCTTTTTCGCATCGGAGTTTTTCTCCACCATGGGCACCACGCTGGCGGTGGGAGGTGAAGCCGGGCTGCTGGATGAAGAGGGCAATATGGCAAACATCAATCGCCCGTTTATGGTGGACTCGATTGCCGCCGCGATTGGCCCCTGGGTGGGTATTCCTGCCGCCACGGCGCTGATTGAATCCTCCGCGGCCGCAGAAGCGGGGGGGAAAACCGGCATGACGGCGCTGGCCGCTGCGGTCATGTTCTTGCTGATGCTGCTGTTTACGCCCGTTGCGCTCATGATCCCAAAAGAAGCCACCGCCCCTGCCCTGATCCTGATCGGCCTGAATATGTTCAGCGGCCTGCGTAAGGTGGATCTGGCAAACTTCACCGATGGGCTGCCGGTGCTGATGATGGTAATGATTACTCTGATTGCCAACAGCTTCGGGACAGGGATTGCGGGAGGGCTGCTGTTTTACATCGTCATTAAAGCGATTGCAGGAAAATGGCGAGAAATCCCCGTTGGTCTTTGGATCCTCGCCATTCCGCTGGTGTATTACTTTGCCACGCTGGTGAAGCACTAATCCTTGTGCGGTTGCCGTGCCGGGCGTTGGCCATACTCGTAATGGCCATAGCCTGCACGGTAATACAGCGCTGCCGATTTCACCACATCGTTCAGCACGGTGCCGTTGATATGCGCCCCCGTTTGCTGCAAACGCTTAATGCTGTTCTCCATCTCTTTGAGGCTGGTTTTACCATAGCGGGCCACCAGCAGCGAGGTGGCGGCCACCGGGGCAGCCACTGAGGCGTCGGTTACGGCCAGCACCGGCGGGGTATCGAGGATCACAAGATCATAATGCTCGTCTGCCCAGGTCATTAACGCCCTGAAGCGTTCGCTCATCAGCAGTTCAGAGGGGCGTAACGGAACCGTCCCGCAGGTCAGCACATCAATGTTGCCTTTCTCATAGCGCTGAATCGCCGCCTGGAAATGACATTTTCCGTCAAGCACGTCGGAAAGCCCGGAATGGTTTTTCAGATCGAAGATGTTGTGTACATAGCCTTCGCGCATATCCGCATCAATGAATAACACCCTGAGCCCGGCCTGCGCCTCAATCGCGGCCAGCGAGGTGCTGACAAGGGTTTTACCGCAGTCCTGCGTTGGGCCTGAAATCATCACGATCCGGTTAGCGGCATCCTGCAAGGTGAAATGCAGGCTGGTGCGAAGCCCCCGCACGGCCTCGACAAAAACATCCGCAGGCCGATCAACCGGCAGGAAAGGGACATCGACAATCTTATGTCTCCAGCGTGAGCCAAATACGCGTTTTTTACGCAGGTTGGTTTTTTTCCACAGCCACAGGGAACGGGGCAAGGTGGCCATCACCTGTACGCCAAGCCCTTCCAGTTGCTCGGAGGTGTTGATGCCGCGTCTGAGCGCCATACGGACCAGGACCAGCCCCATTGAGCATATCAGCCCCAACAGGATGCCTAAGACGATGACCACCAGCTTTCGCGGTTTGATGGGATCGGGTTGCGTCACCGCACTGTCGATAATTCGCACGTTGCCAATGGCGCTGGAGCGCGAAATGTTCAGCTCCTGCTGACGGGTGAGGAGCTGCAAATAAATGGTGCGGCCTGACTCCACATCCCGGCTAAGGCGCAAAATGTCCTGCTGAGTTGATGGCATGGCGGCGACACGCTGATTAAGGCGAACCTTCTCCTGCTCAAGCGTCTGACGCTTTTCACGCAAGGCGCGGTAGTTCGGGTGCTCTTTCTTGAACAGCTGAGAAATCTCCGCCTCACGAAACGTCAGCTCGTTGAGCTGGTTTTCGATATTCACAATCTGCTCGAGAACCGATTTCGCTTCCAGGGAGAGATCCACCGAATCACGCTGTTTGCGATACTGATTCAGCCGCTCTTCAGCCAGATCCAGTTCGCTTCTGATTTTAGGCAATTGCTTCTGCAAAAATGCAAGACTGCGGGCATCCTGTGCTTCCTGGCGCGCAATGTTTTGCTGCAGATAGTTGTTGGCAATCCGGTCAAGCACATGCGCAATGCGCTCAGGATCGTTTCCGGTCAGCGTGAGCGTCAGCACCCCACTCTGCTTTGCCGATTCAACGACGCTAAATTGGGTGCTGAGCGTATTGATCGCCTCCAGGCGGGTGCTGTTTTGCACCGTGAATTGCGTGCCCGTTGGCGCATTCATTTTCACCACCAACAGTGAAACGCCGGCTTTTTCCAGCGGTTTCCCTTCCCTGCCCTCGGCATAAAAGTTATCCCCCTCCAGCCGGTATGCCCCTTTTTCCAGCACAGTGAGCACAAGGGTGCGAGGTTTGCCTTCGACAGGGGGAAGTTGCAGCCAGCCAAGGGCAACCGTCGCCGGTTTACGGCCCTGCAATCGTGCCCACAGACGTCCCACTACCGGGAACGTACGCTGCGTCACGTGCTGCGTTAGGCCTAATTCATCGACGGTTGCGCCCAGGATCATCCGCGATTTAAGCAGAAGAATTTCAGGTTCGACATCGGGAGACATCTCACTCCCAAACTGCCTTAAATTTTTGAGCAGGCTGTTATCCTGCTTTCCTTCTACCTGGATTAAGGCATCAGCGCGATAAACGGGCGTGGCCAGAAAGGCATACAGCCCCGCCAGCAGGGTGAACAGGAAAGTTATCGATAAAATGACTGCACGGTGATCGATCACCTCGCCGAGCAGGCTAATGAGATCGATTTCATGATTCTCCGGTGCTGCCGCACCGTAACTGTCTGTTGTGTAAGACGACATTAACGCTTCATTCCTTGTTGACTCAAACGATGAGCCCATTCCTGACTGGCTTTGCCCAGCAGACCGAAAACATAATCGAACGCTTCACGACTTTTACAATAGGGATCGGGGATGTCCTGCGGCCCCAGCCATTGCCCAAAAAGCAGCGATTTGCCGCGAATTTCCGGGGCCATGTCAGAGATAAAGCGAAGATGGGCAGGTTCCATCACCAGAATCAGATCCGATTCCCGCATGATCTGCGGGGTCAGTTTGCGCGCGCGATGTCCCTCAAGTGAGATCCCATGCCGCCTGGCCACGTCCTGAGCGCTGACATCCGCCGGGCTGCCCTCCAGCCCATAGATACCTGCCGAGGTTATCCGTTTTCCCGGTAGCAACTGACGCAACAGCCGCTCGCCAATCGGCGAGCGACAAATATTGCCGGTGCAGACCACTAAGATGGAATCAAACATTATTGCGGCCACGATCTGATGTAACGGACCGTTTCGGTCAGGTCATGAACGCCACTGATGGTCGGCACGAGCTGCGTAATGACGCGATTCCAGCGTGACAGCGGTGCCGTGGTGACGTAAACAATGTCGTACGGCTCAAGCTGGAATTCAGTGCCCAACACCATCGCGGAGGCATCCTGCGCGTTAAGCTGATAAATGTTGGCAATTTTTCCCGCGTCGTTGCCTTTGGCAATGGAGCGAATGACAAAAATGCCCGTCGCATCGGCCATACCCTGATTCAGGCCGCCCGCATTGCTCAGCGCTTCAGCAAGGGTCATTCCGCTCCTGTCCATCTTGAGCGTGCTCTGCTTGATCACCTCCCCCATTACGAAGACTTTCAGGGCGTCATTACGAGGCACAAAAAGGATATCGCCCGGATAGAGCAGCTTATTTTGCGTCAGGTCGCCGTGCTGCATCAGCGCATACAGAGAGAGGCGCGAATCTTTCCCCTCATGAGTGAGAACCACATTGCGCCAGTCCGCATCGGCAGAAAGCCCGCCTGCCGCGTTGACGGCATCCATGACCGTCAGGGGAATATTGGTGATTGCCTGCTGACCAGATTTGACGACTTCGCCCGTGACATAGGCTTTTTGCGAGCGGAAGGCAGCCACGCTGACGTCAACCTGCGGGCTTTCGATCACGCTATCCAGCCGTTTGGCGATCTCTTCCCTGACTTCAGAGACCGTTTTTCCCGCCACCGGGAGTTTGCCGACATAGGGATAAAAGAGCGTACCGTCGGCGTTGACCCAGTTGCCGGTGTCACTGGCACTGCGATACTGTCCGGCCGGTGTTGTCAGTTCAGGGTGATCCCAGACGGTTACGGTCAAAATATCACCGGTTCCAATGCGGTACTCCCAGTTTCTGACCTGCTCATCGAGCTTAGGATTAGACTGAGATTTGGTGACGGCAGGGCGCAATTTCTCAATCAATGAAGGGGTAACAGGATAGAGATCCACGCGCTTATCTAAATTATTATTTTCATCACCCGACGTAATGACGTTTTTTCCCGCTGAGCTTAATGTTTGCCCGGGAGAAAATACGCAGCCCGTCAACTGACTTATCGCTAAGAATATTACAGATAATGTGGTTGTGTTTTTCATTAGAATTAATATTTCATTCATGAGCGCAAAAAACGCATAACAGGCCATTCCGGAAGAATCGCCTACTTTTTCAACATGCTGTTTTTTCAAGCAATTACGTAAAATTACACATCACTGAATGATGTGTAGAATGAACTGAAGGACCGGAACCACGTAGAATTGAGAATTAAACCGCTCCGCTTTTAGAAGTTTAAATCGTCTTCAAATGAAATGCATGCATTTCAGGTCACAAATTTAGAGTAAACTTATATTTTCAGAATTAATTAAAAAAAATATTTCCGTTCTGAATAAGTCCTAGGAAATAATATTCATAAACAAAATAGTATTAACCGTTTGATCTACACAAAACCGTCCACTTTTGTTACATTTTTTTTCTAACAGGCTCTGCTGGGATACTTAAAATAGGCTGTCTGCCATATCGTCAACACAGCAGGCTGAGCGTATCAGTAACGGTATAACTGGAGAAAAAATGGCTAAGCGTACATGGCTGCTTCTGGGTGTAGTAATGTCTCTTGCGAGCGCGGCTTCGGCAGCCCCGCAAACGGCGTCAGCAACTGGCGGCATCAAAGCTTATGAAGAACAAGAGTTCATTGCTGATTTCACGAAGTTCAAAATTGGCGACACGGCTCCGGCGCTGTATCAAACCCCTGAATACACCATCAAACAGTATCAACTGCGTAACCTCCCGGCGCCGGATGCGGGTACGCACTGGACCTATATGGGCGAGAACTATGTCCTGATCGGCGATGCCGACGGTAAGATCTATAAAGCCTATAACGGAGATATCTTCTATCATCGCTGATACCGTCCATATTCGGCCGTGGCAGGAGAGCGATCGTCCTTTCCTGCGCACCCTTTACCTGCATGCCCGCCGCGAGGCGTGGCCGTGGCTGAACGGTGCAGAATGGCAACTCGAAGATTTTGACGAGGCAACCCGAGACGAAGTGATTTGGGTTGCCGTACAGAACGGCCATCGTGTGGGCTTTGCGTCAGTCTGGACGAATGATAACTTTCTGCACAATCTGTTCGTTGATCCGCAGTATCAGAGCCTGGGCGTAGGCCGTTTGCTGCTGGAACAGGTACAAAAAACGTTTACCAGTACGGGGGCGTTAAAGTGCCTGGTGAGAAACGAACGGGCTATCGCGTTTTATCAGCGTCATGGCTGGCACATCGAGGCAACGGGGGATTCTCCGGAGGGAGAGTACTATCTGATGCATTACCGATTGCGTTAATGTCGGGTGGCGGCTTCGCCTACCCGACCTACATGATGGTGCCATTTGTAGGCCGGGTAAGCGAAGCGCCACCCGGCACTCAAGCGCAGAAGAATTACACCGCGCGGAAGGCGATTTCGCCAGGAATGACCTCACCCTGCCAGTAAAGCTGCGCCGCAACGCGCCCCGCCAGCTGACGGTACAACTCCGCAAACTCACTGTCCGGGCGGTTGATGACCGTCGGTTTCCCGCTATCCAGATCTTCACGCAGCGTGATGTGCAGCGGCATCTGTCCCAACAGCTGGGTGTGATACTGCGCCGCCAGTTTTTCTGCACCGCCGGTGCCGAAGATAGGCTCGTGATGACCACAGTTGCTGCAGATGTGCATGCTCATGTTCTCGACGATACCGAGCACAGGCACCTCGACTTTCTCAAACATCACGATGCCTTTTTTGGCGTCGATCAGCGCGATATCCTGCGGCGTAGTGACGACAACTGCCCCGGTGACGGGGATGTTCTGCGCCAGCGTCAGCTGGATATCACCGGTACCCGGCGGCATATCCAGCACCAGATAATCCAGATCCGGCCACAGGGTCTCCTGCAGCATCTGCATCAGCGCTTTGCTGGCCATTGGACCACGCCAGACCATCGCATTGTCATCAGTCACCAGATAACCGATGGAATTCGTTGCCAGACCGTGCGCCATGATTGGCGCCATGTGGGTTCCATCCGGCGAGGTTGGACGCTGGTTTTCTGCGCCCAGCATGTTGGGAATTGACGGCCCGTAGATATCCGCATCCAGAATACCGACCTTCGCCCCTTCGGCCGCCAGCGCGAGCGCCAGGTTGACGGCGGTAGACGATTTCCCCACCCCGCCCTTGCCGGAGCTGACGGCGATGATGTTTTTCACACCGTTAACGCCGGGCTGGTTTTTCACCCGCTTGAGGGTGGCGATACTGTGGCTCAGCTTCCAGTCAATCGCTTTTGCACCGGTAATGCGCAGCAGCTCCGAGCTGGTTTGCTCTTTCAGCGCGTCGAAGGCGCTGGTCCAGACGAACGGCATCTGCAGCTCAATGTGCAGCGTATCGTCCAGCCATGCGACATGGTGCAACGCTTTCAGCGTAGTGAGATTGTGCTTCAGGGTTGGATGCTGAAAGTTAGCCAGCGTCCCGGCGACCATTGCTCGTAAGGCTTCCGGTGATTTGGCCTGGGATTGCGAACTCATCCCGACTCCTTTGTTCTTGTGAATAAGACCTTAGATGAACAAGTTTACCTGAAAGGCCGTGGTTTGTGCTTACTTAATAATGCCCCTTTTGGTAATATCAAAAACCCTTTTCACAGTTAAAAGAAGTAATGCCTACTATGACTCAAGTCGCGAAAAAAATTCTGGTAACGTGCGCACTGCCGTACGCCAACGGCTCAATCCACCTCGGCCACATGCTGGAGCATATCCAGGCTGATGTCTGGGTCCGTTACCAGCGAATGCGCGGCCACGAGGTTAACTTCATCTGCGCGGACGATGCCCACGGCACGCCGATCATGCTGAAAGCCCAGCAGCTGGGAGTTTCCCCGGAGCAGATGATTGCCGAAATGAGTCAGGAGCATCAGACCGATTTTGCTGGCTTTGACATCAGCTATGACAACTACCACTCCACGCACAGCGAGGAGAACCGCGAGCTGTCAACGCTTATCTACACCCGTCTGAAAGAGAACGGTTTTATTAAAAACCGCACTATTTCTCAGCTGTACGATCCGGAAAAAGGCATGTTCCTGCCGGACCGTTTCGTCAAAGGCACCTGCCCGAAATGTAAATCACCGGATCAGTACGGCGATAACTGCGAAGTGTGCGGCGCTACCTATAGCCCGACAGAGCTGATCGACCCGAAATCGGTGGTCTCCGGCGCCACGCCTGTGATGCGTGACTCCGAGCACTTCTTCTTCGACCTGCCATCCTTTAGCGAAATGCTGCAGGCGTGGACCCGCAGCGGCGCGCTGCAGGAGCAGGTAGCGAACAAAATGCAGGAGTGGTTCGAATCCGGCCTGCAGCAGTGGGATATCTCCCGCGATGCGCCCTACTTTGGTTTCGAAATTCCAAATGCACCGGGCAAATATTTCTACGTCTGGCTGGACGCGCCAATCGGCTACATGGGCTCCTTCAAGAACCTGTGCGACAAGCGTGGCGACACCGTCAGCTTCGACGAATACTGGAAGAAAGATTCCACCGCCGAGCTGTATCACTTCATCGGCAAAGACATCGTTTACTTCCACAGCCTGTTCTGGCCGGCAATGCTGGAAGGCAGCAACTTCCGCAAGCCAACCAACCTGTTTGTTCACGGCTACGTGACGGTGAACGGCGCGAAGATGTCCAAATCGCGTGGGACGTTCATCAAAGCCAGCACCTGGCTGAACCACTTTGATGCGGACAGCCTGCGTTATTATTACGCGGCGAAGCTCTCTTCCCGCATCGACGATATCGACCTGAACCTGGAAGATTTCGTGCAGCGCGTGAACGCGGACATCGTGAACAAGGTGGTGAACCTGGCGTCCCGAAACGCGGGCTTTATCGCCAAGCGTTTTGACGGCGTGCTTTCTGCCGAACTGGCCGATCCTGAGCTGTATAAAACCTTCACCGATGCCGCCGCTGCGGTTGGTGAAGCCTGGGAAAGCCGTGAATTCGGTAAAGCAATTCGTGAAATCATGGCGCTGGCCGATGTTGCCAACCGCTATGTGGACGAGCAGGCCCCATGGGTTGTCGCGAAACAGGAAGGCCGCGACGCTGACCTGCAGGCGATCTGCACCATGGGTCTGAACATGTTCCGCGTGCTGATGACCTGGCTGAAGCCTGTACTGCCGCAGCTGGCAGCGCGTGCAGAAGCGTTCCTGAACACCGAACTGAGCTGGGATGCAATCCAGCAACCGCTGCTTGGCCACAAGGTGAATACCTTCAAGGCGCTCTACAATCGCATCGAAATGAAGCAGGTTGAAGCCCTGGTGGAAGCCTCGAAAGAAGAGGTGAAAGCAGCTGCCGCACCGGTGACCGGCCCGCTGGCTGACGATCCGATTCAGGAGACCATCACCTTTGACGATTTCGCTAAAGTTGACCTGCGCGTGGCGCTGATTGAAAACGCGGAATTCGTGGAAGGCTCTGACAAGCTGCTGCGCCTGACGCTGGATCTGGGCGGTGAGAAGCGTAACGTCTTCTCCGGCATCCGTTCTGCCTATCCTGATCCGCAGGTACTGATTGGCCGTCAGACCGTCATGGTCGCGAACCTGGCACCGCGTAAAATGCGCTTCGGCATTTCTGAGGGGATGGTGATGGCCGCAGGCCCTGGCGGGAAAGATATCTTCCTGTTAAGCCCTGACGAAGGCGCGAAGCCGGGTCAGCAGGTGAAATAACAAAAAAAGCCGGAGATTATCTCCGGCTTTTTTTGTTCTCCCTCCCGCACAGGGAGAGGGCCGGGATGAGGGCATCAGGCCGCACCCATTTCGCAATCACGCCTTCGTATTATGCACCCGGTGGGTCAGCCCGCGCAGGAAATTACGCAGAAACTGGTCGCCGCACTCGCGGTAATTTTTGTGGCCCGGCGCACGCATCATGGCGGTCACTTCTGGCACGGATACGCGGTATTTTTGCTCCGTCATGATCGCCACAATATCATCCGTTTTCAGCGAGAACGCGATACGCAGCTTTTTCAGCACCGTGTTGTTGTCCACCCGACGCTCCAGCGCCAGTTCAGGTGCAGAATCATCTTTGCCACGCTTATCGTAGATCAGGCCGTTCAGGAAGCCTGACAGGATAATGTCAGGGCAGCGAACAAACCCCTCTTCGTCCTCTTTGGTCATCCAGGTGTCAAAACCAGCAGAGGTGGATTCCATGGCAGACAGCGCAAGAATGCGCACCATGTCGTTGTTGTTTGCTTTCAGTGTGTAGCGCAGGCTACGAAGAATATCATTACTAAGCATGAGTGCCTTTAACTGTCGATGATGCAATGGCGCGCAGTGTACCAGTTTTACAGCCCAATCGCCTCTTTCAAACTTTTCAGGTAGCGACGACTGACGGGTACCGTTTGACCGGCCCGCAGTATCAGCTCTGCCTGACCGTTATCTTCCAGACGGATCTCTTTCAGGTGCGCCATGTTAACCAGATACTGCCGATGGCAGCGGACAAGCGGCGTGCGGCTCTCCAGCGTGCGCAGCGTCAGCTCGGTGAAGCCTTCATTGCCCTCGGCGCTGGTGACAAACACCCCGCTCAGGCGACTGCTGACAAATGCCACATCATCCATTTGCAGCAGGTAAATCCGGCTATGCCCGGTACACGGGATAAACTTCAGCGGCTGCTGGTTTTCCGGCAGCAGCGTGACGTCCTGTACCGTACGCTCCTGGCGTAAACGCGTCAGGGTCTTTTCGAGCCGCTTCTCTTCAATCGGCTTCAGCAGGTAATCGAACGCGTGTTCTTCAAAGGCCTTCACGGCATATTCGTCAAACGCCGTCAGAAACACGATATACGGGCGATGCTCCGGGTCAAGCATGCCGACCATCTCCAGCCCGCTGATACGGGGCATCTGGATGTCGAGGAACAGCACATCCGGACGCAGTTTATGCACAGCACCAATGGCTTCAATGGCATTGGCGCACTCTCCCACAATCTCAATGTCACTCTGCTCCTGCAACAGCACGCGCAGGTTTTCCCGTGCCAACGGTTCATCATCGACTATCAGCACTCTTAACATGCGGTCTCCTCCAGCGGCAATCGTAACGTAATACGGGTAAATCGGTCCGGCTCACAGGCCACGGTAATGCCACATCCATCCCCAAAGTGAGCGCGCAGGCGTTTATCCACCAGGCTCATCCCCAGCCCGCCGGAAGCGGACGGGACGTAAAGTCCGGCATTGTCTTCAATATTCAGCACCAGATGATGATTAAAACGGCTGGCAGAAATAGTGATCTCCCCGGTGCCCAGAAGCTGCGATGTCCCGTGTTTAATGGCATTTTCCACAATAGGCTGCAGCGTAAAGGCCGGGAGATGCTGATACGCCAGCTCATCCGGCACGGATAACGATACCTGCAGACGAGACTGGAAGCGCGCCTGCTCAATCTGCAGGTAGGCGTTAACATGTTCAATCTCATCGGCCAGGGTCACAATCTCAGACGGCCGTTTCAGGTTCTTGCGGAAAAACGTCGACAGAAATTGCACCAGTTGCGCGGCCTGATCGCTGTCGCGACGGATCACCGCTTTCAGGGTGTTGAGGGCATTAAACAGGAAATGCGGGTTCACCTGAGCGTGCAGGAGCTTTATCTCCGACTGCGTTAACAGGGCTTTTTGCCGCTCATATTGCCCCGCCAGGATCTGCGCGGAAAGCAGCTGCGCAATCCCCTCCCCTAACGTCCGGTTGATCGAGCTGAACAAGCGGTTCTTCGCTTCGTAGAGCTTAATGGTTCCCATCACCCGCTGGTTTTCCCCCCGCAGCGGGATAACCAGCGTAGAGCCGAGCTTACACTGCGGATGCAGCGAACAGCGGTAAGGCACTTCGTTACCGTCGGCATAGACTACCTCACCGGTCTCTATCGCACGAAGCGTATACGCGGACGAAATCGGTCTGCCGGGAAGGTGGTGATCGTCGCCGGTACCGGTAAAGGCCAGCAGCTTTTCACGATCGGTAATCGCAACGGCACCGATATCCAGCTCCTGATAGAGTACCTGCGCCACCTTCATGCTGTTTTCTTCGTTAAAGCCCTGACGCAGGATCCCCTCGGTTGAAGCGGCGACTTTCAGTGCCGTGGCAGAGAACGCCGAGGTGTATTTCTCAAACATGGCGCGCTTGTCGAGCAGAATGCGCATAAACAGCGCCGCGCCCACGGTGTTGGTGACCATCATCGGGGCGGCAATACTGTTCACCAGATGCAGTGCGTCCTCAAAAGGTCGGGCGATAAGCAGAATGATCGCCATTTGCGCCATTTCGGCCACAAAGGTGATCGCGCCAGCGGTAAGCGGGCTGAAGACTTTATCCGGGCGGCCACGTTTGATCATGTAGCTGTGCACCAGGCCACCAAGCAGCCCTTCCACGATGGTCGAGATCATGCAGCTCAGCGCCGTCATCCCGCCCATGGAATAGCGGTGCAGCCCACCGGTTAAACCGACAAGGCCACCCACAACCGGGCCGCCCAGCAGCCCGCCCATCACCGCGCCGATGGCGCGCGTATTGGCAATGGAGTCTTCGATATGGAGGCCAAAATAGGTCCCCATGATGCAGAAAATGGAGAAGGTCACATAACAGAGGAGCTTGTGCGGCAAGCGGACGGTGACTTGCATCAGCGGGATAAACAGACGCGTCTTACTCATCAACCAGGCGATGACAAGAAACACGCACATCTGCTGAAGCAACAGCAGCACCAGATTAAACTCGTACATACTCAGGAACCGCACCTTCTGAAAACGCGTAACATACACTGAAGGCGCCGAAGTTTCTTTGAAGCAGTCCAAAAAAGCGGTAAATCGTGTCCGTCATCACATCTTTTGCCGAACATAACGGCTGCTTCGCATTATTTGTACAAAAAAAAGGCAATTCTTCCTGGTTCGACAAACTGGGTCTACAGTTAAGCTGGGGACGCGTTAGCCAGGGGGCGAATATGGCGCTTTACACGATCGGTGAAGTGGCACTCCTTTGTGATATCAATCCCGTCACGCTACGGGCTTGGCAGCGACGGTATGGTTTACTCAAACCGCAGCGCACGGACGGCGGTCACCGCCTTTTCAATGATGCCGACATCGATCGGATCCGCGAGATCAAAAGCTGGATAGATAACGGTGTGCAGGTGAGCAAGGTAAAGTCGCTGCTCTGCCATGACGATCCCGATACCCAACACCGCTGGCGCGAACAGCAGGAAACCCTGCTCCGGCTTCTGCAGGCGGGCAATGTTCAACGTCTGCGCGCGTGGATCAAAGAGCAAGGCCGCGATTATCCGGCGCAAACCTTAATCAACCATCTTTTCATCCCGCTTCGTCGACGGCTGCAATGCCAGCACTCTACCCTGCAGGCGCTGCTGAGTATGCTCGACGGGGTGCTGATCAATTATATCGCCGTCTGTCTCGCCTCGGCGCGAAACAAGGGCGGAAAAGACGCGCTGGTTGTTGGCTGGAACGTGCACGATACCACGCGGCTGTGGCTCGAAGCCTGGATCGCCACCCAGCAGGGCTGGCGCGTGGAGGTGCTGGCGCATTCGCTGGCTCAGCTACGGCCCGAATTCTTCGACGGCCAGACTCTGCTGGTCTGGTGCGGGGAAGTGCCCACCGCCTCGCAGCAACAGCGGCTGACGGAATGGCGGGAGCACGGTTATCCGGTTTACGCCCTGGGCCCCGACGAAACGTAACGGCATTTAATGGTTCATTAACAGCTGCGCTTCACCGTATAATTGTTCCGTTAACAACAGGAGCAGATGATGAAGGCAACCAAACTGGCCGTAATTACCCTTTTTGTACTGATGGCCGTAAGCGGCATCGGCGGCGTGATGCTGGCCGGGTACTCATTTATTGTTCGTGGCGGTGTCGGCTGAGAAGCCGGGCCAGTCGTTCAAACAGGCGATCGATAACGATGGCCGCCAGCGCCACCAGTACCGCACCCTGAACGATATAGGCCGTATTGAACCCGCTTAAGCCGATGATGATCGGCGTTCCCAGCGTATTGGCCCCCACCGTAGACGCGATGGTCGCCGTGCCGATGTTAATAATCACCGACGTACGGATCCCCGCGATAATCACCGGTGCCGCAAGCGGCAGCTCAACCTTGCACAGCCGCTGACCGCTGCTCATGCCCATCCCTTCGGCCACGCTCAGTACCGATGCCGGTACCGACGCAATGCCCGCCAGCGTCCCCTGAAGAACAGGCAACACGCCGTAAAGGATCAGCGCAATGATAGCCGGTTGCTGACCAAACCCGATCACCGGCACCGCAATCGCCAGTACCGCCACCGGCGGAAATGTCTGTCCGATAGCCGCAATCGTCTCAACCAGCGGGCGAAACTCTCTCCCCCAGGGCCGGGTGACCGCAATCCCCGCTCCCACGCCCAGCACCACGGCAATCGCGCTGGAGAGAGCCACCAGCCACAGGTGCGCCAGGGCAAGATTGATAAAACTCTCCTGCTGATAGACGGGGCGCGGCAGGCCGGGAAAAAGCGAGCTGAACAGCGCCCCACTGTGTGGCATCAGAAACAGCAGGGCAACAAAAAGCCCCGTCAGCCAGAGGACCGGATCACGCATGACCTTCACGCGTCACCTCCCCGGCCAGCAGATCGCGAAAATGCAGGGTGCCACACGGTGCCCCAGCGGCATCCGTAACCGGCAGTACCTCGCACTGGCGCGCCACAAACGCGGAGAGCGCGTCCCGCAGGCTCATCTGTTCTTGTAACGGTTCACCGCCCATCGCCACATCCTGTCGACGCATATAATCGCTGACGGTTCGCAGGGAGAGCAGTCTGACGCCCAGTTCGCTGCGTCCAAAAAACTCGCGCACAAAATCGTTCTGCGGATGGGTCAGCAGTTCAAGCGGCGTGCCCTGCTGGATCACTTCCCCGTGGTCCATCAACACCAGATGATCGGCCAGCCGCAGCGCCTCATCAATATCATGGGTCACGAGGACGATCGTCCGGCCAAGGATGCGGTGAATGCGGGTCATCTCGGTCTGCAGTGCACCGCGCGTAACGGGATCGAGCGCGCCAAAAGGCTCATCCATCAGCAATACCTGCGGGTTCGCCGCCAGCGCGCGCGCCACTCCCACACGCTGCTGTTGTCCACCTGAAAGCTGATGCGGATAGCGGCCACGCAGCCCAGGCTCTAACCCCAGCAGCGACATAAGCTCGTCCACCCTCTCGTCACTCTTTGCACGCGACCATTTTTCCAGCTGCAACACGGTGGCAATATTCTGCGCGACCGTCCAGTGGGGAAACAGGCCGATGGACTGGATGGCGTAGCCCATGCGACGACGCAGCTCCAGCACCGGCAGACTGCGGATCTCTTCCCCGGCAAAACGTATTACACCGCTGTCGTGCTCCACCAGGCGGTTGATCATCTTCAGCGTGGTGGACTTCCCCGACCCCGAGGTGCCAATCAGTACCGAAAACGCCCCCTCGGCAAAATTCAGGTTCAGGTGACTTGCTGCCGGACGACCGGCAAATGTTTTACTGACATCGTGAAATTCAATCATTGGCTCTTCTCCCGAGCAACGCGAGCCATAAGGCAAACAGCGCATCGATGACGACCGCCAGTGCAATCGTGGGCACCACGCCCAGTAACACCAGATCCAGCGCACTGCTCAGCAGCCCCTGGAACACCAGCGCGCCAAAACCGCCTGCGCCAATCAGCGCGGCGATAACCGCCATCCCGACGGTCTGGACCGCCACCACCCGCAGGCTGCGCAGCAGCAGGGGCAAGGCGAGCGGCAACTGGATCTGCCAGAAGCACTGTCGCCGGCTCATCCCCATCGCGTGGGCGCTCTCCAGTACATCCGGCGCGACCTGGCTTAAGCCCGCCACCACGCCGCGGACCAGCGGCAGCAGCGCGTACAGCACCAGGGCAATAAGCGCGGGGGTTAATCCGGTTCCGGCGATACCGACCGAGGCTAACGCCGGAAATGACTTCACCAGCCCCGCCAGCGGCGCAATCAGCAGGCCAAACAGGGCCACGGAAGGGATAGTCTGGATCACGTTGAGCACGGCAAAAACCCCGCCCTGGCGGGAGGGATGACGATAACACCACATGCCAAGCGGTACCCCCAGCAGTAACGCCGGGAACAGCGTGCCGAAGAGGATCGTCAGGTGTTGCGCCAGCGCATCATCAAACACCTCCTGACGGTTGGCGTACTCTTTTAACAGCGAGAGATTATTCAGCTCACCGCTGAACAGCAGCAGCAATGGAATACACCAGATCTGGGCATTGAGCACCCAGCGCCAGGCAGATGACGGGATCAGGCGGCGGATCGCATCGCTGCAGGCCAGCAGACACAGCGCCAGCCACAGCCACAGCCCACTGCCCACGGTGGTTCGCGCCAGTGGACTTTCCGCCGAAGTCATGTGCGTGGCGGCAAGCCCGGCACTCCAGAACAAGGTGATGAAGAGGCCTTCACTGAGGAGTAGCGTCAGCCACTGTGCAACCCGCCCACGGCTGAGCGAGAGCACAACCAGTGCACCCAGCGCCACAACCAGCAGCAGCGGCGTAAACGGCCAGACCTGCCAGAGCGCGCGCCCTTCCCCCGACATCAGGCGGTTTGGCGCCACATTGACAAACGGTAGCGCGACCGCCGCAATGGCCACACAGGCCAACAGCAGCAGTACGCGGTTATGACATTTTATTGGCACATCCCTGTCCTGTTACTTCACAAGCCCTTGTTGTTTCAGGAAATCGGCGGCCACTTTTTTGGCATCCAGTCCCTCTACGGCAATGCTCGCATTGAGCTGTTGCAGTGTTTTTGCATCCAGTTTTTCAAAGACCGGTTTGAGCCAGTCGGCGATATCCGGGTAGGCTTTCAGCACCGCCTCACGCACCACCGGCGTGGGGGCATAAATAGGCTGAACGCCTTTTGGATCGGTTAAGGTCTGCAGACCAAGCGCCGCGACCGGGCCGTCCGTACCGTAGGCCATCGCCGCATTGACGCCAGAGGTCTGCTGCGCCGCCGCCTTGATGGTCACCGCGGTGTCACCGCCCGCGAGCGAGAGCAGCTGTGCCTGGTCAAGCTTGAAGTCGTAGGCTTTTTCGAAAGCAGGCAGCGCGTCCGGACGCTCGATAAACTCCGCCGAGGCCGCAAGCTTGAAGTCGCCCTTCTCTTTCAGATAGCGGCTGAGATCCGCAAGTGACGTCAGTTTGCCTTTCTCCGCCACGTCTTTACGCACCGCGATGGTCCAGGTGTTGTTGGCCGGAGCCGGAGTCAGCCAGACCAGCTTGTTCTGTTCTGCATCGAGTTTTTTGACTTTTTCATACCCGGCTTTGGCGTTTTTCCATGCCGGATCGTTTTCATCTTTGAAGAAAAATGCCCCGTTGCCGGTGTATTCCGGGTAGATATCCAGCTCGCCGGAGGTAATGGCCCCGCGTACCACGGGCGTGGTACCCAGCTGAACTTTATTCACGGTTTTCACGCCGTGGCTTTCCAGCACCTGCAAAATAATATTCCCGAGCAGCGCGCCTTCAGTGTCGATCTTTGAGCCCACTTTTACCGGTTCTGCCGCCTGTAACGGCAGGCTTAGCGCCGCGAATAACGCCGCAGAAACTACCATCCCCGTTTTAATCGTCATTCCACTATCCTCATTTTTTTGCTGCCTTTTTCAGAGGCTTGAGAGAAAAGCGTAGCTTAAAACGGCGGATTTACCCGGCAAAATGCCTTTTTAGCATAAGGTAAGACGCATCCCCCGGTGGACGGGGGATGCAAAGGAAGGAAAGGTTACAGCAGCTCGAACTCGCCTTTATTGACGCGGGCGGAATCCACCCCAATGTAGACATTGAACTTGCCCGGTTCCGCATCGTATTTCATCTGCTGGTTCCAGAACTTCAGGGCATCCACGTCAATCGGGAAGCTGATGGTTTTGGTTTCACCAGGTTTCAGGTTGACCTTCTCAAAGCCGCGCAGCTGTTTCACCGGACGGCTCATGGAGGCGGTCACATCCTGAACATACATCTGGATCACCGTCGCACCTTCACGTTTACCGGTGTTCGTCACGTCAACGCTGGCAGTCACTTTACCGTCACGCTTCAGGCTCGGGGCCGACATTTTCACGTCAGAGACCTTAAAGGTGGTGTAGCTCAAACCGTAACCAAACGGATACAGCGGACCGTTCGCTTCATCGAAGTAACGGGAGGTGTACTTGTTTGGCTTATCGGCGTTATACGGACGGCCGGTATTCAGGTGGCTGTAGTACACCGGGATCTGCCCGACAGAGCGCGGGAAGGACATCGGCAGTTTGCCCGACGGGTTGTAATCACCAAACAGCACGTCGGCGATGGCGTTGCCCCCTTCCGTACCGGCGAACCAGGTTTCCAGAATAGCATCAGCCTGCTGATCTTCTTTCACCAGCGCCAGTGGACGACCGTTCATCAGCACCAGCACCAGCGGCTTGCCGGTGGCTTTCAGGGCGGCGATCAGATCGCGCTGGCTTTGCGGGATCGTGATGTCCGTTCGGCTGGAGGCTTCGTGTGCCATCCCCTGTGCTTCACCCACCACGGCAACCACCACGTCAGACTGTTTCGCGGCGTTTACCGCTTCGTCAATCATCTCTTTCGGCGAGCGCGGATCCACCTTCACCGCCTCTTCATACTGATTGAGGAAGGTCACGATATCTTTATCATCAGTGACGTTCGCCCCTTTGGCGTACACCACCTTAGCGTTTTCACCGACCGCATTTTTAATGCCAGTGAGCACGGTCACTGACTGATCGGCCACGCCCGCAGCAGACCAGCTACCCATCACGTCGCGCTTGCTGTCGGCCAGCGGGCCGACCACCGCAATGGTGCCGGATTTTTTCAGCGGCAGCGTGTCGAGGCGGTTTTTCAGCAGCACCAGGCTTTCACGCGCCACTTCACGGGCCTCTTTACGGTGCAGACGGCTTTCGGCATTGGTGTCCGCCGGGTCTGACTCTTTCGGACCCAGGTGGCTGTATGGATCGTTAAACAGCCCCATGTCATATTTCACGTTCAGCACGTGACGCGTGGCATCGTCCAGCTCCGCCATCGTCACCTTACCGCTCTTCACCAGCCCCGGCAGGTATTTGCTGTAATATTCGTCGCTCATGCTCATGTTGATGCCGGATTTGAGCGCCACGCGCACCGCATCTTCCGGGTCGGAGGCCGTACCGTGTTTGATGAGCTCTTTAATGGCGCCATGGTCAGAGACGGTGATGCCCTTGAAGCCCCACTGGTCGCGCAGCACGTCTTTCAGCAGCCAGGAGTCAGAGGTGGCAGGCGTGCCGTTGAGCGAGTTCAGGGCGACCATCACCGCGCCGCTACCGGCATCCAGGCCTGCTTTGTACGGCGGCATGTAATCGTTAAACAGGCGCTGCGGGCTCATGTCGACGGTGTTGTACTCTTTACCGCCTTCCACGGCACCATAGGCGGCGAAGTGCTTGACGCTGGTCATGACCGAATAGCGATCCGCCGGGCTTTTACCCTGCATCGCTTCCACCATGGTTTTCCCCATCGTGGCGGTCAAATAAGTATCTTCACCAAAGCCCTCTGACGCGCGGCCCCAGCGCGGATCGCGGGAGACGTCAACCATCGGGGCCCAGGTCATGTTCAGGCCGTCGTCTGCGGCTTCATATGCCGAGACGCGCCCAACGGTTTTCACCGCGTCGAGGTTAAAGGAGGAGGCCAGACCGAGGCTGATAGGGAAAACGGTACGCTGTCCGTGTACTACGTCATAGGCGAAGAACAGCGGAATTTTCAGGCGGCTAAGTTCCATCACCTGATCCTGCATTTTGCGGATATCCTGACGGGTCACGGTGTTAAAAATCGCCCCTACCTGGCTCTCTTTAATCATTTCGCGGATCGCCTCTTTCGGGTTATCCGGGCCGACGCTGATAAGACGCAGCTGGCCGATCTTCTCATCGACCGTCATTTTCTTGAGCAATTCCGTGACAAACGCGTCCCGTGCTTCAGGCGTAAGCGGGTGATTGCCAAACAGTTCATCTGCCAGCGCAGGTTGCAGTGCCAGGCTGACGGCGACACCTACAGAACATAGCCATTTCATGTCGTTTTACTCTCTCATCAATTTCCGCCGGAAGATCTCGGCCAGGGCGTGCGAAAAGCGCAGTGTGCCACAAACCCTCAGAACGTTGCAGGGTTATTCTCTGATTTTTCTCGCAAATACGCGCCCTCTAAACAGCTAATCGCGCTATGCTTTACAGCGAGAAATTTGCCCCACCACAAGGAGTGGAAGATGTCTTCTGTTCGAACTGCCGATAACACGACTTTTATTAACGAACTGTCGCGCCTGGTTGGTCACTCTCACCTGCTTACCGACCCGGCCAAAACTGCCCGCTACCGTAAGGGCTTTCGTTCCGGACAGGGCGATGCGCTGGCGGTGGTTTTTCCCGGCACGCTGCTGGAGCTGTGGCGCGTCCTGAGCGCCTGCGTTGCCGCGGACAAGATTATTTTAATGCAGGCGGCTAACACCGGCCTGACCGAAGGCTCGACGCCGAACGGCAACGATTACGATCGCGACATCGTGATTATCAGCACCCTGCGCCTCGACAAACTTCACCTGCTCGATAAAGGCGAGCAGGTACTGGCCTTCCCCGGCACCACCCTCTACTCGCTGGAAAAAGCGCTTAAGCCGCTTGGGCGCGAACCACATTCAGTGATTGGTTCATCCTGCATCGGCGCCTCCGTCATTGGTGGGATCTGTAATAATTCCGGCGGTTCGCTGGTGCAGCGCGGCCCGGCTTATACCGAAATGTCGCTCTATGCCCGTATTGATGAAAACGGTAAGCTGACGCTGGTGAACCATCTGGGAATCGATCTGGGCGTCACGCCGGAGCAGATCCTGAGTAAGCTCGACGACGATCGCGTGAAAGATGAAGATGTACAGCACGATGGCCGTCATGCCCACGATCACGATTACATCACCCGCGTACGTGATATAAACGCGGATACACCAGCGCGTTACAACGCCGACCCGGATCGCCTGTTCGAATCCTCCGGCTGCGCGGGCAAACTGGCCGTTTTCGCGGTCCGTCTCGACACCTTCCCGGCCGAGAAAAAACAGCAGGTGTTTTACATCGGCACCAATCAGCCTGACGTGCTGACCGAAATCCGTCGTCATATTCTGGGCGAATTCACGCATCTGCCGGTGGCGGGCGAGTATATGCATCGGGATATTTACGACATCGCCGAACGCTACGGCAAAGATACGTTCCTGATGATCGACAAGCTCGGCACCGACAAGATGCCGTTCTTCTTCACCATGAAGGGCCGCACTGATGCAATGCTGGAGAAAGTGCCGCTGTTTAAACCCCACTTCACCGACCGCTTTATGCAGAAGCTGGGTAACGTTTTCCCGGCCCACCTGCCGGAGCGAATGAAAACCTGGCGCGACAAGTATGAACATCACCTGCTGCTGAAAATGGCCGGGGACGGGATCGCCGAAGCACAAAACTGGCTGAGCGAATTCTTTAAAACCGCCGAGGGAGATTTCTTCGCCTGTACACCTGAAGAGGGGAGCAAAGCGTTCCTGCACCGTTTTGCTGCTGCGGGGGCCGCCATCCGTTATCAGGCCGTACACTCAGAAGAAGTAGAGGATATTCTGGCGCTGGATATTGCCCTGCGACGCAACGATACCGAGTGGTTTGAACACCTGCCGCCTGAAATCGACAGCAAGCTGGTGCATAAGCTCTACTACGGCCACTTTATGTGCTACGTCTTCCACCAGGATTACATCGTTAAAAAAGGGATCGACGCGCACGCGTTGAAAGAGGAGATGCTCGCCCTTCTGCGCGAACGTGGCGCACAATATCCTGCGGAACACAACGTTGGGCATCTTTACAAAGCCCCTGAGACACTAAAGCAGTTTTATCGCGAGAATGACCCTACAAACAGTATGAATCCCGGCATTGGTAAAACAACGCGGAATAAATACTGGAAAGAGAGCGATAACGCAGAGCAGGCCATTACGCAAGCATCTGATTAATTCATACAGCCATATTTAAGAGATTGTTAAGCACAGCTCAATCGTACTAGAGTACCTGCACTCGCCGGAGAAACGTTTCTCCGGCATTCTTTGACGAGGAGCAGGCACATCATGTCGGCTGTTGATATTTTATCCGTAACCGAAGTGGAAGTGCGCGATGCCCTTCCCGACGATGTGCATGCCATTTCGGCTATTTATGCATGGCATGTACTTCACGGACGTGCGTCGTTTGAGGAAATCCCCCCCACCGTTGATGAAATGCGTAAGCGGTTGAAAAACGTGACCGATAACGGTTTGCCCTGGCTGGTGGCGCTGTATCGCGGCATTGTGGTGGGTTATTGCTACGCCACGCCATACCGTCCACGACACGCGTATCGCTTCACGCTGGAAGAGTCAATCTACGTGGATGCCAGCACCACCGGACGCGGTTTTGGCAGTGCACTAATGGACGCGCTGATTGAACGCTGCGAAAAAGGTCCCTGGCGTCAGATGATTGCGGTTGTGGGGGATGGCCATAATAACGCCGGGTCATTGCGGCTGCATAAAAAGCACGGTTTTGAAGTGGTCGGTCAGCTGCGCAGCGTGGGCTACAAAAAAGGCGACTGGCGGGATACGGTGATTATGCAGCGCCCGCTTAACGACGGAGACTGGACCCTGCCGGAATAGGCCCAGTGCGGTCTGGTGCCCTCACCCCCGCCCTCTTCCACCGGGAGAGGGAGAAAACATAAAAAACGGTAACACTGTTACCGTTTTGCTTTTACCTAATCGTTCTGCGCCGTCGCCATCTGCTCGGCTTTCTGCTTTTTATACGTCAATGCCGCAGCCGGAACAGGCTGCACTTTCCCGGTTTCAATCCAGGTGCGCAGTCGGCTGGCATCGGCGAAGTGAGTATATTTGCCGAAGGCATCCATCACCACCAGCGCCACCGGTTTACCGTTGAACACAGTACGCATCACCAGACAGTGACCCGCCGCGTTAGTAAAGCCGGTTTTCGTTAACTGAATGTTCCAGTTCTCGCGATACACCAGGTGGTTCGTATTGCGAAACGGCAGCGTATAGGCCGGGTTCGCAAAGGTCGCCATCTCTTCACGGGTGGTACTGAGCTGCCCAATCAGCGGGTACTGTTTGCTGGCAATCAGCAGTTTGGTCAGATCGCGCGCCGTAGAGACGTTGTGAATCGACAGACCTGTCGGCTCAACAAAACGGGTATTATTCATTCCCAGCGCTTTGGCTTTGGCATTCATCGCTCGAATGAAGGCGTCGTAGCCGCCTGGATAATGGTGGGCGAGGCTCGCCGCGGCGCGGTTTTCAGACGACATCAGCGCCAGCAACAGCATGGTTTTACGGCTGATTTCACTGTTCAGGCGCACGCGGGAGTAAACCCCTTTCATCTCCGGCGTGTGGCTGATATCCACTTTCAGTTTTTCATCCAGCGGCAGATGTGCATCCAGCACTACCATCGCGGTCATTAATTTGGTTATCGAGGCGATCGGGCGCACCAGATCCGGGTGGCTGGCATAGATCACCTTATTAGTGTTGAGATCAACAATCATCGCGCTGCCGGAAGCGATTTGCGGTTGAGCAGCAGCGGTGGTCACCGCGGGCGTTTTGGCGAGAGCTGGCACGCCAGCGGACGCCCCCAGCAACAGTGCCAGGCTAAGTAAAGAAACTCGGAATTTCAGCATGGTGAGACTTCTGATAATTATTCACGCACGTTATGACGTACACCGCCTGCGTCGACGGAGAAACACAGGCTGGCTTCGGCATCATAGCGGTCACCGTGCATTGTCGCCAGCGGATAATCGTGAACAGATGCTGCATTGCTGGCATTTACGCCAGCAATGCAATTAACTCAGAAGAGACGGTAACCATAACCCCAAAGAATCACCGTCAGCGCCAGTAACGCCTCCAGTACCAGCACGCCGATGGCGAGCGTAGAGCTGGAAAAGCTCAGGCCTTCTTCTTTATTGATATTCAGGAAGGTAGGTACGCCCAGATACAGCAGATAGCCGGTGTAAAAGAGCGCAATGGTCCCGATCAGCGCGCACAGCCAGACCAGGGGATAGAGCGCAACAATACCGCTTAAGAACAGCGGGGTCGCGACATATCCGGCAAAGACCATACAGTGTGCCAGGGAAGGACGCTGCGGATAGTTACGTGCCATCCAGTGAATGACGCGTCCCATAACCGCCACCCCTGCCAGCATCAGGCCATAAAAGAGAATGGCAAGATAAAGCCCGGTAAACCAGGAAAGCTGTACTACGGTGCCATCACCAAAGTTCCAGCCGATTTGTGTTGTACCAATAAACGCGCATATCACCGGCACCGCCGCCATCAGCAGCACGTGGTGCGTGTAATGATGCGAGACCGTTTCGTTCTCACTTTTGATGACATGCATTTCACGATCGGGATGGGAAAAAAGTCCCCAGACATGGTTCATAGCGCCCCCTTGTTGTCGGCCCGTCATCGATACCTTAAGTATAATGCAGGGTTTAGATTATTTTATGTACAGTGGGAAATTTCCGTTGATTGCCCCGCGGTTGTCACAAGGGGTATATGATTAACCGAGGCACGCTGAGGGAGATGATATTTACGTAATGGATATCAACGGAGTTATTGAACAATACGGATACGCTGCGCTGGTTGTCGGAAGCGTGGCAGAAGGTGAAACCATCACCCTGTTAGGCGGCGTCGCCGCGCATCAGGGATTACTTAAATTCCCGCTGGTTGTCGCCGCGGTTGCGCTGGGTGGGATGATTGGCGATCAGCTGCTCTACTTTCTGGGGCTGCGTTTTGGGCCAACGCTGCTTAAGCGTTTCGCTAAGCACAAGAAGAAAATTAACCGCGCGCAGCGGCTGATCCAGCGCCACCCTTACCTGTTTGTGATTGGCACCCGCTTTATGTACGGCTTTCGGATTATCGGGCCGATATTGATTGGCGCCAGCCGCCTGCCGCCGAAAATTTTCCTGCCGCTGAACGTGATTGGCGCGTGCGCCTGGGCGCTGATCTTTACCACGCTCGGTTACGTGGGTGGAGAAGTGATTGGCCCGTGGCTGCATAACCTTGACCAGCATCTGAAGCACTGGGCGTGGCTGATTCTGGTGGTTGTAGCGGTGATTGGGGTCAGGCTGTGGATGCGGCACAGAGAGAAGAAGCAGGATGAGGAGTGAGTGTGGTCTGTTGCCCTCACCCTAACCCTCTCCCACAGGGAGAGGGAACTTAACACACCCTCTCCCACGGGGTGAGGGGAAGCTAACCTTCCGGCTTAAACTGCGGATTCGCCAGCATAAACCCGCCATCGACGATAAACGACTGCCCGGTGGTATAGCTGGCGTCGCTGTCGCATAACCACGCCACCAGACTGGCGATCTCTTTGGTATATCCCGGTCTTGCGAGCGGGATCGCTGGCATCGACCCTTCCTTCACTTCACTCTCGTCCATATCATTCATCGGTGTGGCAATCGCCCCCGGCGCAACGGCATTCACCAGAATGTTGTGCTGCACCAGTTCCAGCGCCATCGATTTGGTTAATCCTCCCAGCGCATGTTTTGCGGCGGTATAGGCGCTGGCTTCCGGCAGCGGCGTATGTTCATGCACCGAGGTGATATTGACGATTCGCCCTCCTTCCCCCTGCTCCACCATTTTACGTGCGGCAATCTGCGAACAGAGAAACGCACCGTCCACGTCGACGGTGAAAATGTTTCGCCACTCGTCAAACGGCATATCCAGGAAGGGCGCTTTGGTCATCGCACCCGCATTGTTAACCAGCACGTCCAGGCGACCAAAACGGGCAATTAACGTTTCTATCGCCTGCGCGCCCTGTGGCAGGGTGCTTAGATCAAGGTGGATAGCTTCAGCCCGCCGCCCCTGCGCCTCCACTTCGCGGCAGGTATCCCGGGCCCCTTGTTCATCAGAGTGCCAGGTGACGCCAATATCAAACCCACGTTCAGCCAGCATCAGGGCTGTGGTTTTACCAATCCCGGAATCCGATGCGGTAACAATCGCTACTTTGGTCATACTCACCTCCTGAAGAACGGCAAAGAGGTAAGTATAGATAATGACCCTGATTAGCCATGATGATAACCACCACCCAGCGCGGAGGTGAGCTGTAGCGTGGCGTCGATATACTCGCCCTGCAGCATCAATCCGGCGAGATGTTCCTTCAGCGCTGGAATTCTGGCTTCACTGACGCGCGAACCGGCAATAATTCCGGCGCTAAAACGTGCCTGCGCCAGCGCCACCACGCGCGCCGCATCTTTTTCTACCTGCTGCTGATGCTGATTTTTCGCCGTCAGCATTTCCACTTCGCTGGCCGTGCGCGCCACCTGGTTTACGGCATCCACCACCGCCTTGTTATAATTCGCCACCGACAGATTGTTCTGCGCCTGGGCAATATCCAGCTGCGCGTTCAGCCTGCCGCTGTCAAAAATGGGCAGAGTCAGCCCGGCGGTCACCCCCATTTGCTGGGCTGAAGAACGGAACAGATCGCTCAGGTGCAGGGCATCCTGTTGTAAAAACGCCATCAGATTCACATCAGGATAAAACGCCGCTCTGGCGGCTTCGACCTCGCTCATTGACGCTTCGATATACCAGTGCGCCGCCTGCAGATCCGGCCGTCGGGCCAGCAGTTCATACCCCAGCGTCGACGGTAACGACGCTTCAACCGTCGGTAAGGCATGCCGTGTGAGCGCCAGGGCGGGGGTATTAGTCAACGCGTTCAGACGCGCCTCGATGGCTTTCATTTTGCCGTGAACCTCTGCGATCTGCTCTTCGGTTTTGCTGGCACTGATGTCGGTTTCGACACCTTCCACAGAGGAGGTGATCCCGTGCTGATACAGCTCGCGATCTGCACCGATGATATTGTCCTGTTGGGATTTGATCTGCGTGAGGACCTCCTCCACGGCGGCCTGAGTTTGCCAGTCCCAGTAGAGCCGCGCCACGCTGCTGGCAAGCAGTTGACGGGTCTGCTCAAGCTCCGCTTTTTGCGCATTCACCTTGCCTATCCGGGCCTCCAACCGGGCGCGATTTTTGCCCCACAAATCCAGATCCCAGCCCGCGGTCAAGCCAAAGGTACCGTTGGTATACCAGGGGCCGGTGGTGCCCGCAGCCGGGTCGGTTATGGCAAAGGGCCCCATCAGCCCTTCAGCGGACATTTTCTGACGTTCAGCATCGGCCGAAAAATCAATTTGCGGGCCGTCGGCCGCCAGGGCTGCTTTGGCCTGGGCTTCGGCAAGGGTAATACGCTGACGGGCAATCTGCATATCGGGCGCATCGCTTAATGCTTTGGCAAT
>NZ_JAMJFW010000035.1:0-53781 GCF_023544405.1 Enterobacter cloacae complex sp. OE43NF | reverse complement strand
CATTTTCCTGAAACAACTTTCGTCGCTTTCGGTAAAAAAATTACTGGGGATCCCTCAGCCCAAAGGGAGAGGGCGCAAACACTAAAAACGGTAACGGTCGTTACCGTTTTGCTTCTACCATGGCCTTAAACACCTCTGCCACCGCAACCGCTCCCGGATCCATTACCCCATCCAGATTCTCTTTATTCACATACGACGAACGTCCCGCGCCCGCTTTGCCCATTCTGGCCGTTGCCTCTGCGCCCTGCTGTGCCGCCTGCGCTGCCGCCTGAAGATCGTTTTTCTGCAACGTCTCCAGCGCCGGCTGTAGCGCATCGATCAGCGTGCGATCGCCGAGATCGGCCCCGCCATACTGCTTCATCTGTGCCAGCCCGCTCAGCAATGCATCCGCAAGCGATTGTCCGTCATGCAGCTTTTGTCCGGCTGCCGTGAAAAAGATCGACATTAATACGCCGCTCGATCCGCCCATCACCGTTGCCAGACGCTCGCCCACCAGCAGAAGTAATGTCGACACGTCGTTAAGAGGAAGGTTATTCTCCTCCAGACGCTGCGCAATCTCCCGCGCCCCTTGCGCAAAGGTGGATCCGGTATCACCATCCCCCACTTTCGCATCCAGCGCGTTCAGACGGTTTTCCAGCTGAATCAACGTCTTTGTCACCACAGAGACATATTCGCCCACCTGCGGATTTGCGGACGGGGTAAACTCCACGCGGTCATGGATCGCACTATGCTCCAGGGTACGCAGCGGGGCAAACGCCACCGGCTTCTGCCAGCCCAGCGTCTCAACCTCTTCATGAAGGGCTTTTTCGAACAGATCGTTTAGCTTCAGCAGCGTCAGCGAAAAGCCCTTCATATCCAGGGCGCTCACCAGCGGTGCCGGGCCAATCAGGTACGCCAGGTTATCTTTCAGTGCCGAGTGGGCCAGCTCTTTGGTGAGCAGAGCCATCTCAAGCGCTGATACGCCCCCCAGGTTATTGATCAACACTGCGAAGCGCCCGTCACCCGCCTTCGCCTTGAGCGGCGTCACCAGCGTGTCGATAATCGCTTTACTGTTCTGCGTATCCACGACGGAAGCCCCCGGCTCACCATGAATGCCCAGACCCAGCTCGACATGACCTTGCTTAATGCGCCCTTCTTCCTCGTCGCTTCCCGGCAGATTACACGTTTGCATCGCAACACCCAGGCTCCAGAGGTTATCGCAGGCCTGTTGCGCAATATTACGCACTTCACTCAGCGATTTTCCGTGCTCTGCGGCATAACCCGCGATCTTATGAACCAGCGCCGTACCGGCAATGCCGCGCGGCTGTTTGTTGTCCGGCAGCGCAATATCGTCTGCCACAATGACCATCTCCACCTTCAGGCCGTAGCGTTTCGCCTTTTCTGCCGCCAGACCAAAATTCAGGCGGTCACCGGTGTAGTTTTTAACGATCAGCAGGCAGCCACGGTCACCCGTCACCGCCACAATGGCATTCAGCACCGCATCCACGCTCGGCGAGGCGAAAAGATCGCCGCACACTGCTGCCGTCAACATACCTTTGCCGACAAACCCGGCGTGTGCAGGCTCGTGGCCGGAACCGCCACCGGAGATCACCGCCACGCGGCTCTTGTCCCAGTCGCTGCGGGCCACAATGCGAATGGCAGGATCAACATCAAGCTTGACGAGGTTACCGTGCGGAGCAGAAATCAGAATGCCTTCAATAGCATCGTTGACCAGTTGTTTGCGATTATTAAAAAAGAATCTGGACATACATTCTCAACTTGTTGTGAACCGTATGCAAAAGCATAGTCCGCGCTGGGTAATACGCCGCAAAGTAAGGAATTTTTAACGCCATTTTGCCGTCAGGTTGCCTATACTCCACCCAGGACTAAGAGAGGATGAGTATCATGAGTACACCATTGTTAATTGCCAGGACGCTGGAGAAAGAGCTGTTTTTACTGCCTGCGATGGCGAACCGTCACGGCCTGATCACCGGCGCCACCGGGACGGGGAAAACCGTTACCCTGCAGAAGCTGGCCGAATCGCTCTCTGAGATTGGCGTGCCGGTCTTTATGGCCGATGTAAAAGGCGATTTAACCGGTGTGGCTCAGGAGGGGGCCCCCTCAGAAAAACTCCTTGAGCGTCTGAAAAATATCGGCGTCAATGACTGGACGCCGCACAACAACCCGGTAGTTGTCTGGGATATCTTTGGTGAGAAAGGTCATCCGGTACGTGCCACCGTCTCCGATCTTGGCCCGCTGCTGCTGGCCCGTCTTCTGAATCTCAACGATGTCCAGTCCGGGGTGTTGAACATCATCTTCCGTATTGCCGACGATCAGGGGCTGCTGCTGCTCGATTTCAAAGATCTGCGCGCCATTACCCAATACATCGGCGATAACGCTAAATCCTTCCAGAACCAGTACGGCAACATCAGCAGTGCCTCCGTGGGGGCCATTCAGCGCGGGTTACTGACGCTGGAGCAACAGGGTGCAGAGCATTTCTTCGGCGAGCCGATGCTCGATATCAAAGACTGGATGCGCACTGACAGCAACGGCAAAGGCATCATCAACATTCTGAGCTCAGAGAAGCTCTATCAGATGCCGAAACTCTACGCCGCCAGCCTGCTGTGGATGCTCTCTGAACTTTACGAACAGCTGCCGGAGGCGGGCGACCTTGAGAAGCCGAAGCTGGTGTTCTTCTTCGACGAAGCGCACCTGCTGTTCAACGATGCGCCGCAGGTGCTGCTCGACAAGATCGAGCAGGTTATCCGGCTGATCCGCTCCAAAGGCGTCGGCGTGTGGTTTGTTTCGCAAAACCCGTCGGATATCCCCGATAACGTGCTGGGGCAGCTCGGTAATCGCGTCCAGCACGCCCTGCGCGCCTTTACGCCAAAAGATCAGAAAGCCGTCAAAGCTGCCGCACAAACCATGCGCGCGAACCCGGCCTTTGATACCGAAGCGGCGATTCAGGCGCTGGGTACCGGTGAGGCGCTGATCTCCTTCCTGGATGCCAAAGGCAGCCCGTCCATTGTGGAACGCGCCATGGTGATTGCCCCTTGCTCGCGAATGGGGCCGGTAACGGACGATGAGCGCAACGGACTGATTAACCACTCCCCGGTTTACGGGAAATACGAAGATGAAGTGGATCGCGAATCTGCCTTCGAGATGCTGCAAAAAGGGGTACAGGCCACCACCGACTCGCAGGACGCCCCACCCGCCAAGGGGCAGTCAGTCGCGGTGGATGACGGCATTCTGGGTGGGCTGAAAGACATTTTGTTTGGCAGTACTGGGCCGCGCGGCGGCAAGCGCGATGGCGTTGTACAGACGATGGCGAAAAGCGCCGCGCGGCAGGTCACGAATCAGATAGTGCGCGGCATGCTGGGGAGTCTGTTAGGCGGTCGCCGCCGGTAGCGGAGCGACCCACGGCCGTCCCAGCGCCGAGCCCTGCACACCGTGCTCATGCAGATAGCGGTCAATCTCCACCATCCCCGTCCAGCGGTTCTCACACCATAGCGGTGCCAGAAGCGTTGGACGGCGGGCGCTGGCGGAGATACGGTGATAGACAATCTCGGGCGGCGTATGACGGATCATCTCCCCTGCCGTTACCGTATACTCGTCGAGTGCGATGCCGTTTAACCGCCCGGCTTGCCAGGCTTTGGCCATAATGCTGCCCTGCACAATATGCAGCGGGTGCAGCTTGATCCCGTCCACGCCTGTCTCAACGACTTTTTCCAGCGTCTCCAGGCCATGCTGAAGCCCTTCTCCCGGCAGGCCGACAATCAGATGCGTGCAAACTTTCAGGCCACGTTCGCGGGCCAGGCGCGTGGTGCGCTGATAGCAGGCAAAATCATGGCCGCGATTAATACGGTGCAGGGTTTTGTCATGCGCGCTCTGCAGGCCTAGTTCCAGCCAGATCTCATAGCCCTGCTCTTTATACTCGCTGAGTAAATCCAGCACCGCGTCGGGCACGCAGTCCGGACGCGTACCGACACACAGCCCGACAATGTTCGCCTGAGCGACCGCCTGTTGATACATCGAACGCAGCACCTGCACTTCCGCCCATGTGCTGGTGTAGGCCTGGAAATAGGCCAGATACTGCTTTGCCCGGTTCACAAGACGGGCCTGATGCGCGAGCTGTTCCGCGATAGATTTATGCTGCTGCGCCTCGTCCGCAAAGGAGGCCACGTTACAGAAGGTGCAGCCGCCGCGCCCGAGCGTACCATCGCGATTCGGGCAGCTAAAACCGCCATGCAGCGTCAGCTTGTGAACCTTTTGCCCGTAGCGCTGCAAAAGATCCCCACCAAACATATTGACTAATTTCTGTAACTGCATAATCTGATAGACCGTCCCGAAGAAAGGGGACAAGCCTGCCATTTTTAGCCACCATCGGCGATGACCTGGATCAATCGCCCTGGCTGGCCTTTATCTATTTGAATAACTACTCAAGATTACTGCAATTTCATTCACGCCAAACGTAATTACTTTTCCTTATGTTCTGATTGTTTTTTTTATTTATAACGCCAGCACTGAAAAACAGTGACTTTATGCGGGTTTAAACCGCACAGCAGTTTATTATCCTGCCATAAAACCGCTATTCAGCACGCTGCATCAATAATACCGCTTTCATATAGTGAGTCAGATCACACTCCGCTGCGACTTCGCAGGGCGTTTAGTGGTTGTAAAAATAGTTAAATATCTTTTAAATACAATCCATTAGCTTCTCTATAGCACATTTTTGTATAAATAAGATTGCCATTTGACCTGTGTACCAATTCCCGATAAGTTGGAAATCCGCTGGAAGCTTTCTGGATGAGCGGCCTGCTCATCATATTTATGCAGTAATTGAGATTCCCTCTGAAGCAAGTCCTCAAACTTGTTTACCTGCGCGAAAGGATGAAAAGAGGGCGAATGCGAGGTCCGCGTATGAAACGCAAACCCCGTCGCCATGCTCTTTCTGTGCCTGTGCGCCACGGTTCAGTGGGAAGCCCGACGAGCCTGGGGAGGTTCACTGATATGTTGTACGATAAATCCCTTGAGAAGGATAACTGTGGTTTCGGCCTGATCGCCCACATAGAAGGCGAACCTAGCCACAAGGTAGTGCGTACTGCTATTCACGCACTGGCCCGTATGCAGCACCGTGGTGCCATCCTTGCCGATGGTAAAACCGGCGACGGTTGCGGCCTGCTGCTGCAAAAACCGGATCGTTTCTTCCGTATCGTGGCGGAAGAGCGCGGCTGGCGTTTAGCCAAAAACTACGCTGTCGGTATGCTGTTCCTGAATCAGGATCCTGAAAAAGCTGCCGCCTCACGCCGCATCGTTGAAGAAGAACTTCAGCGTGAAACCCTGTCTATTGTCGGCTGGCGCGATGTGCCAACCAACGAAGGGGTGCTCGGTGAAATCGCCCTCTCCTCGCTGCCTCGTATTGAACAGATTTTTGTTAATGCGCCTGCGGGCTGGCGTCCACGTGATATGGAACGCCGTCTGTTTATCGCCCGCCGCCGCATTGAAAAACGTCTCCAGGACGATAAAGAGTTCTACGTCTGTAGCCTCTCGAACCTGGTGAACATCTATAAAGGTCTGTGTATGCCGGCTGACCTGCCGCGCTTCTACCTGGACCTGGCGGACCTGCGTCTGGAATCGGCCATTTGCCTGTTCCACCAGCGCTTCTCCACCAACACCGTTCCACGCTGGCCGCTGGCACAGCCGTTCCGCTATCTGGCGCACAACGGCGAGATCAACACCATCACCGGTAACCGCCAGTGGGCGCGCGCCCGTACCTATAAGTTCCAGACCCCACTGATCCCGGACCTGCATGATGCTGCGCCGTTCGTTAACGAAACCGGCTCTGACTCCAGCTCCATGGATAACATGCTGGAACTGCTGCTGGCAGGCGGCATGGATATCGTGCGTGCCATGCGTCTGCTCGTGCCACCGGCCTGGCAGAACAACCCGGATATGGATCCGGAGCTGCGCGCATTCTTTGACTTTAACTCCATGCACATGGAGCCATGGGATGGCCCGGCGGGCATCGTCATGTCCGACGGTCGTTTTGCCGCCTGTAACCTGGACCGTAACGGTCTGCGTCCGGCGCGCTACGTCATCACCAAAGACAAGCTCATCACCTGCGCCTCAGAAGTCGGTATCTGGGATTACCAGCCTGACGAAGTGGTTGAGAAAGGCCGCGTTGGGCCGGGCGAGCTGATGGTTATCGATACCCGCGGTGGGCGTATTCTGCACTCCGCCGAAACCGATAACGATCTGAAGAGCCGCCATCCCTATAAAGAGTGGATGGAGAAAAACGTGCGCCGTCTGGTGCCGTTCGAAGATCTGCCGGACGAAGAAGTGGGCAGCCGCGAGCTGGACGACGATACGCTGGCAAGCTTCCAGAAGCAGTTTAACTACAGTGCGGAAGAGCTGGATTCCGTCATCCGCGTGCTTGGTGAAAACGGCCAGGAGGCTGTCGGCTCCATGGGTGACGATACCCCGTTTGCCGTGCTCTCCAGTCAGCCACGTGTAATTTATGACTACTTCCGTCAACAGTTTGCACAGGTGACCAACCCGCCAATCGACCCGCTGCGTGAAGCCCACGTCATGTCATTGGCGACAAGCATTGGTCGCGAGATGAACGTCTTCTGCGAGGCAGAAGGCCAGGCTCACCGCCTGACCTTTAAATCGCCGATCCTGCTTTACTCCGATTTCAAACAGCTCACCACGCTGAAAGAGGATCACTACCGTGCAGACACGCTCGATATTACCTTCGACGTGGCCGAAGCGACCCTCGAAGAGACGGTGAACGCGCTGTGTGACAAAGCGGAACAGATGGTGCGTAACGGCACCGTTCTGCTGGTGCTGTCTGACCGTAACATTGCGAAGAACCGCCTGCCGGTGCCTGCGCCAATGGCGGTGGGGGCTATCCAGACGCGTCTGGTCGATAAGAGCCTGCGCTGCGACGCCAACATCATTGTTGAAACCGCAAGCGCACGCGATCCGCACCACTTTGCCGTGCTGTTAGGCTTTGGTGCGACGGCGATCTATCCATACCTGGCCTACGAAACGCTGGCTCGTCTGGTGGACACCCGCGCGATCGACAAAGATTACCGTACCGTGATGCTGAACTACCGTAACGGCATCAACAAAGGTCTCTACAAAATCATGTCCAAAATGGGCATCTCGACCATCGCCTCTTACCGCTGCTCGAAGCTGTTTGAAGCGGTTGGCCTGCATAACGACGTGGCAAACCTCTGCTTCCAGGGCGTGGTCAGCCGCATCGGTGGAGCCGGTTTTGCCGACTTCCAGCAGGATCTGGTGAACCTGTCTAAGCGCGCCTGGCTGGCACGTAAGCCGCTGGAGCAAGGTGGTCTGCTGAAGTACGTTCACGGTGGCGAGTATCACGCCTACAACCCGGACGTGGTGCGCACGCTGCAGCAGGCCGTCCAGAGCGGCGAGTACAGCGATTATCAGCAGTATGCTGAGCTGGTGAACAACCGCCCGGCGGCCACGCTGCGCGATCTGCTGGCGCTGAACCCGGGTGATGAAGCGGTCAGCATCGACGACGTAGAACCTGCGTCTGAGCTGTTTAAACGCTTCGACACCGCTGCGATGTCCATCGGCGCATTAAGCCCGGAAGCCCACGAGGCGCTGGCCGAAGCGATGAACAGCATCGGCGGTAACTCTAACTCCGGTGAAGGCGGTGAAGATCCTGCCCGCTACGGCACCAATAAAGTGTCCCGTATCAAGCAGGTGGCATCCGGTCGCTTTGGCGTAACGCCAGCGTACCTGGTCAACGCCGACGTCATTCAGATTAAAGTCGCTCAGGGGGCAAAACCGGGCGAAGGCGGTCAGTTACCGGGTGATAAAGTCACCCCGTACATCGCCAAACTGCGTTACTCGGTACCGGGCGTGACGCTGATCTCCCCGCCGCCGCACCACGATATCTACTCTATCGAGGATCTGGCGCAGCTGATTTTCGACCTGAAACAGGTCAACCCGAAAGCGATGATCTCCGTGAAGCTGGTTTCCGAACCGGGCGTCGGCACCATCGCGACCGGTGTGGCGAAAGCCTATGCGGATCTCATCACCATCGCCGGTTATGACGGTGGTACTGGTGCAAGCCCGCTCTCTTCCGTGAAATACGCGGGTTGTCCGTGGGAGCTGGGCCTGGTGGAAACCCAACAGGCACTGGTGGCAAACGGTCTGCGTCATAAGATCCGTCTGCAGGTGGACGGCGGCCTGAAAACCGGCCTCGACATCATCAAAGCGGCGATTCTGGGTGCGGAAAGCTTCGGCTTTGGTACCGGCCCGATGGTTGCGCTGGGCTGTAAATACCTGCGTATTTGCCACCTGAACAACTGTGCGACCGGCGTTGCAACCCAGGACGAGAAGCTGCGTAAGAACCACTATCACGGCCTGCCGTTCAAAGTGACAAACTACTTTGACTTCATCGCCCGTGAAACCCGCGAGCTGATGGCGCAACTGGGTGTAAAACGTCTGGTGGATCTGATTGGCCGTACCGACCTGCTGAAAGAGCTGGACGGTTTCACTGCCAAACAGCAGAAACTGGATCTGGGCAAGCTGCTGGAAACGGCCGAGCCGCACCCAGGTAAGGCGGTCTACTGCACCGAGAACAACCCGCCGTTCGACAATGGCGTGCTGAACGCGCAGCTGCTGCAGCAGGCGAAGCCATATGTGGATGAGAAGCAGAGCAAAACGTTCTGGTTTGATATCCGCAACACCGACCGCTCTGTGGGTGCGTCGCTCTCTGGTTACATCGCGCAGACGCACGGTGACCAGGGGCTGGCAGCGGATCCGATTACCGCGCACTTCAGCGGTACCGCGGGTCAGAGCTTCGGCGTATGGAACGCAGGCGGCGTTGAGCTGTACCTGACCGGTGATGCCAACGACTACGTCGGCAAAGGCATGGCGGGCGGTCTGCTGGCGGTGCGTCCTCCGGTCGGCTCAGCCTTCCGCAGCCACGAAGCGAGCATCATCGGTAACACCTGTCTCTACGGCGCGACCGGCGGTCGTCTGTTTGCCGCAGGCCGTGCGGGCGAACGTTTCGCGGTGCGTAACTCCGGTGCGATCACCGTGGTGGAAGGTATTGGCGACAACGGCTGTGAATACATGACGGGCGGGATTGTTTGCGTTCTCGGTAAAACCGGCGTGAACTTTGGCGCAGGCATGACGGGCGGTTTTGCATACGTCCTGGATGAAGATGGTGAGTTCCGCAAACGCGTGAACCCAGAGCTGGTGGAAGTGCTGGACGTTGATACGCTGGCGATCCACGAAGAACACCTGCGCGGTTTGATTACCGAACACGTGCAGCATACCGGTTCTTCGCGCGGCGAAGAGATCCTGGCGAACTGGCCAGCGTTCTCTGCGAAATTCGCGCTGGTTAAACCGAAGTCCAGCGATGTTAAAGCCCTGTTGGGTCACCGTAGTCGTAGCGCAGCAGAGCTGCGTGTGCAGGCGCAGTAAGGAATTCAGATGAGCCAGAACGTATACCAGTTTATCGACCTGCAGCGTGTTGATCCGCCAAAGAAACCGCTGAAGATCCGTAAAATTGAATTTGTAGAAATCTATGAGCCGTTTTCAGAAGGCCAGGCCAAAGCACAGGCAGACCGTTGCCTGTCCTGCGGTAACCCTTACTGTGAGTGGAAATGTCCGGTCCATAACTACATCCCTAACTGGCTGAAGCTGGCCAACGAAGGGCGTATTTTTGAAGCCGCCGAGCTTTCTCACCAGACCAACACCCTGCCAGAAGTGTGCGGCCGCGTGTGTCCGCAGGACCGTCTGTGTGAAGGCTCCTGTACGCTGAACGACGAGTTTGGCGCGGTGACCATCGGTAACATTGAGCGCTACATCAACGATAAAGCGTTTGAGATGGGCTGGCGTCCGGATATGACCGGCGTGAAGCAAACCGATAAGCGCGTGGCGATCATCGGCGCGGGTCCGGCGGGCCTGGCCTGTGCGGATGTCCTGACCCGTAACGGCGTGAAGGCGGTGGTCTTTGACCGTCATCCGGAGATCGGCGGCCTGCTGACCTTCGGTATCCCGGCCTTCAAGCTGGAGAAAGAGGTTATGACCCGTCGCCGTGAAATTTTCACCGGCATGGGCATTGAGTTCAAACTGAATGTAGAAGTGGGCCGCGACGTGCAGCTCGACGATCTGCTGAAGCATTACGACGCCGTGTTCCTGGGCGTGGGCACCTATCAGTCCATGCGTGGCGGACTCGAGAACGAAGACGCGCCAGGCGTGTACGACGCGCTGCCGTTCCTGATTGCCAACACCAAACAGATCATGGGATATGGCGAAACGGCTGACGAGCCTTACGTCAGCATGGAAGGCAAACGCGTGGTGGTACTGGGTGGCGGTGACACCGCGATGGACTGCGTGCGTACCTCTATTCGTCAGAACGCGGCGCACGTAATCTGTGCTTACCGTCGTGACGAAGAGAACATGCCGGGCTCAAAACGCGAAGTGAAAAACGCGCGTGAAGAGGGCGTGGAGTTCCAGTTCAACATCCAGCCTCTGGGTATTGAAGTGAATGCCAACGGTAAAGTGAGCGGCGTGAAGATGGCGCGCACCGAGATGGGTGCCCCGGATGCCAAAGGCCGTCGTCGCGCGGAGATCGTGGCTGGTTCTGAGCACGTGATCCCGGCTGACGCGGTCGTCATGGCGTTCGGTTTCCGTCCTCACAGCATGGAGTGGCTGGCGAAGCACAGCGTTGAGCTGGATTCGCAGGGTCGTATTATCGCGCCAGAAGGCAGCGACAATGCGTTCCAGACCAGCAACCCGAAAATCTTCGCCGGTGGTGATATCGTTCGTGGTTCTGACCTGGTGGTGACGGCAATTGCCGAAGGCCGTAAGGCGGCAGACGGTATACTGAACTATCTGGAAGTGTAAAAAATGGCCCGGCGATTGCCGGGCCAACTTTTATTTTTTAAGCAGTTGCCAGGTTAAATCGGTCTCCAGCGCGGTTTGATCCGAAATATGGTTAAACGCGCTGTCATTGAGCACCGGGAAAATGGTGACGGTAAAGTTCATCTGCTGGCCGCTGGGTACCCTGCCGTTTTCAACCGCCACGACAGCCTCGTTATTGCGGATATAGAGCGATGACCCATTATCAGTATCCGGCGTAAAATTCACCTGATCCGTTGTTTTCCCTACGTTGTAGCTTTTACCATCCAGCGTCAGGTTGCTGACTTTTATCGCCACACCACCGTTCTGACCAAACTGAAAACGCCCTTTCTGACCAGAAGCCCCCTGTAACAGCGTCGCCATCTGCTGTTTTTCCGGGCAATAGACGCTGACATTTATGTCTTTTTCCGGCATTTTGTTCCAGCTCTGTTGGCTGGTGACAATGCTGTCACGCCGCATCTGGTGATAATCCACAACCGGCTGAGAGAGCGTTAGCTGACAATCGTCAGCATAAGAAAGGCACGGTAAAGCAAGCAGCAATAGCGCAGCCAGACGTTGAATGTTCATCGACATACTCCGTTAACTTCTTCGTAAAACGCGTCTTCGTCGTGCTTTTCAGGAAGCGTAAAATCAAGTTTGCACAGACGGTTATTGTCATCATCAACGACATAAAGCGCGCTAATCTGATCGGCATCGTTCAGGAAGACATGTCCGTCATCAACCACTGTCACCACGTAGTTATTTTTATCATCCACCACCGACAGACCTTTCTTCAGCGGCTTCCCGTCGGCCTGCTTAATACGTAACATCACGCGGCGGCTGTTCAATACTTTGAAGCTCACTTCGCTTACCGAGCCATGTGCAGCAGCAATATATTTGGTCCCGTTCGCCAGGGTCATGCTCTGCGGTAGCTTGTTCGCATCCACTTCGATACGTGAGTTACGCCATTCAGTCAGGCCGGGAATGACAGCCTGGCCCCAGCGGTCGGTCCAGACGGTGCCCTGCGGCGTGGTGATCTCAACGCCCGCTTTCGGTTCGCTGAGTCTGGCGATGGCAAACGTGTCCTTGATGGAATACGGTGAGAAGGTCACACCGTCTTTGTGCATCGCAATGCCGCCAGACAGAGTCGCATTGTAGTTACGCTGATGATCGCCGCTGGTACCGCCCCCGACGCTAAGCTGGGTGTAGTGAAGATTAGTGTTGATGTTGCCGTTGAAGCTGTTTTCCTGTGATTCGTCATCACGATCGGCAGAAATATAGTAGTTGGTGTTCTCCCCCAGCGACCCGCTGTTCGCCAGACCATAGCTGGTGCTGTCGGCCTGCTTACGCATATACGAACTCAGGCTCTGCGAACCGCCTAACGGAATGCTGAGGTTGATATAGAGCAGATCGTCGTCCTGGTCGTCATCCGTGCTGCCCACTGCGCTTTGCCAGTTCACGTTGATTGAAGCGTATTTGAAGGTTTTCCCCCACGACAGAAGCAAGTAGCGGGAATCTTCGCCGTCTCCTGCGGCCTGGTTGTAGCTCAGGCCCGCGCTAAATGCCCCGGCCAATTCTGTGGACCACCGTACGTTGGCCGAATAACTGTTGTCATAGCCCTGATAATCATCATCCATGGCATCTGCGAGTTCACGATAATCACCGCTGTAATGCGCCACGCTGGCAGACAGGCCGACATTCTCAGTCAACGAGTAATCGCTCTGGAGTTCGTTTTTGATACCGTTATCACTGTCGCCAAATTGCGCGTTGCTGGCGGCCATACTGGTTGAGACGTTCCAGCCATCGGTAACCATAAATTCTGTGCGCGCCCCCGCGGCCTGATAATCTTCAGCTACCACGCCGGAGGCAAGCAGGTTCATCCAGGGGAAAATTCGCCAGCCATCGGATACGTTGAACACCAGCGGATCGCTGTAGTCACTGTCTATACCACGCACCTGGCCCGCCGAAACGGTCAGGCCGTTTGGTTTTGAAAGATTTCGGGCTTTTACGGATGCGGCGGGAACAATGTAGCGGTTGGTCGAACCATCGGACTCCACAACGGTGACGTCAAGATCGACGTTGTTACGGACCATCGGGACGTCATCCAGCGTGAACGGGCCCGCCGGTACTAACGTGTTGAAAATGAGTCTTCCGTTTTGACGCACTTCAACGCGCGCCTGCGAGGTTCGGGCAATACCGGATACGCTCACCCCCGAACTGTCTTTCTGCAGACCGCTGGTCGGCATTAACTGCACACCGGTAATCGGGACGCCGCTTAACACATCTGACATGGCGTTAATTTCCCCCACCTGCATGGTCAGGCGTTGAGGAACAAACACATGCTCTGCGTAGGTATAAATACTCTCTGCGTTTCGGTTGCCGTTGTCATCCGTCAGGATATAGCGGCTGCGTAGCGACCAATCCATCGCGTTGAAGCCCGCCTCCAGGCTTGCCTGTGAGTAACGGTTACTGCTGCTGTCACTTCCGCTGTATTCGTTTTTGGTGCTGAAGAGCGAGTAGTTAAGCATGCCTGCCGTGCCGCCATGCTGGAAATTTTTGACATCAGCGCTCAGGCTGTTAAGTGCTTCCGCTGGCAGATAAAGCTCGACCGCTTCCTGGTTTGGCAAGGGATTGATCACCGCCTGAGCGTAATCGCTACGCAGATCATGGCAGGTCTCATTCGCCTTTATGGGCACCGGCATGAGACCAGCAAATTCCAGGAAGTCGTTATCAACGCACATCGTTCCGTCTTCACTGAAGCGTACGGCCGCTGTTCCGCGATCGTTACCGTTCACTTTGACAGAAACGGAATACGTCCCGGGTAAAAAGCGCGGCGCTTGTGCAAAATAGCGGTTTAGATCGGCCCCAAGACCACGTGATTTCAGGATATCAGTATCAAACGTCACCTCCCTCGCGTGGAGGGAGGGAGCATCAAGCAACATCAGAGGTATTGCGCTATAAATCACAGCGCGCACAAAAAGTGCAAGTTGGCTTTTTTTACGCACCGCCATAATCCTTTATTTTTTATTGAGATCCGAGATAAAGCTGGGCACTTCGACCCCATAGCGGCTGGCCGGGAAAAACTTCACTTTCGTGTTTCCACTGACGGATTTGCCCATAGAAACCGTCATGGTTTCACCGGGTAAAATGTAGGTTTTGGCAAGCGATCCGCTGATGCCTGAAGGCTGCAGCACCACGTTCTGTGCCAGACGCACAACATATTTGCTTGGGTTTTTTACCGTGACGGACGTGCCTGACGCGGTCCATTCGAGGAATTTCCACGCATCGGTTACCACGGCCAGCTTCGCAGGGCGAATTAGCACGGGCAGGTCCTGACGAATATTGATGCCAATTTTCACTTTATTGTCATCGCTCTTCGGCGGGATCCCTTCAAAGGTCACACGCTTGTAGTGCTCAACGTCCAGCGGTTTGCTGGTTTGCAGGATGAAGCGCAATTGCTGAGTCTGACCGGGCTCGAGACGTACCACGGGCTGAGTGGTGACAAGTTTCAGGCCTTTATCATCCGGCAGATCCACCACGTCGGTGTACAGCAGCGACGGATGGCTATCGGTATTTTTGACGTTGATGGTGCCACTGTGGGTCGCTTCATCAATCACCAGCAGACTGGTTTCTGGCACCATACCGGCTGCATGTACGCCAAACTGTGCAGAGAATAAAGCTGCGGCAGCGAGTGTTTTAAATAAAACCTTTTTAGAGCATGTCATATGTATATTCCTTGAAAGCACTACTTAACATTCCGTGTTGATGGCGCTTATTTTTGAGAGAAAGGGTGTTCCCTCTGCATTAAATTTAACTCACTTTAAATTTGAAAGAATTACAGATACTTTAGGCTGATCGTCAACTGACCATCCAGCCGGGTATCATCGGTAATAGCAAGCGTTGTGGTATTCTGAATAGCCAGAGACGTTACCAGCGGAAATGTTGCAGTCTGGAAAGCAAGCGGGTCAATACTTCCCGCTAATGCGACGGTAATATTACGATTATTTTCACCCTGACTTGAACCATCAGTACTCTTAGCCCAGGTCGTTGAGCCATTCTGCTGATATATTGGATCGACAGATTTTCCGTCTGCTGTAACGCTATTCACCTTCATAAACATGGCATAAGAGCCAATATTTACCGTGCCTGCTTTGCCAACGCCATAGGTCTGGTTAGTCGCACTCTGTGCCCCACCCGTAAATGTACCGGCAGAAACGGTTAATCCTGCGTTAGAGTCGGCGCGATCGTCTATCATATTCCAGGCCACTTTTGTTGCTGCCGTGCAGGTAATGGTGAGATCGATATTCCGTTGCCCTAACTGGTTCACCGCCGTAGAGGACAATTCACCTAAGCGGATATTTCCATAGTCCACCACGCCGCCATTGCTAAATTCAGGAGTACAGGCCGAGGCTGTCAGCGTCCCTTTAATTTTCAATATCGCGGTTTCAGCGGCAAACGTAGAGTTTACGCAAAGGAATAATGCTGTAGCCAATAGAATTTTTTTCACGAGTTAATCCATAACTTATGATTTAAAGAAAATAAAATTCGACTGAATTCATCCTTGATAGTCGCTATTACCTCCGTTTGCAAAATGCATGGTGCGATAATATAGAAATCATAAATACATGCAACTTAGGTTTATTAACTTTTCTTTTTAGATTTACTCAAACAATAGGCATGGTTTATAAAACAGAGGTTTCCAGTTCTTTTTAGACCATTTGTATTCAGAATAATTATTGCTTGCGATGATTTATTTTCGCTGGCTTTGTATTCCAAAATTTCTGTCATATAGAATAAAGCATTGCACTGTCTTAATTTTGTACAAATCTATACATAGAAAAAATATTCGTTCAACAGGCGCTTAATCTTTACATCGACAAAAAAAATCCAGCCGACTGAGGAGGGCTGGATTTTATAATGGATGACGCTTATTTTACCACTCTGAGAGCCGGACGCCCGCCGCGTGGTGGCGGATCGTCATCAGGATCGTTTTCATCCTGGCGGTCAGGTTTGTCGCCGTCAATAACCGACATCACCGTGTCGCTGTCTCGCTCCCCGGTTGCATCGTCTTCATTCAGGCTGGCAACGTCTTCATCGTAAGCCGCTTCCGGCTCGAACATCGTACCCGCGCCGTTTTCCCGCGCGTAGATAGCCAGCACCGCGGCCAGCGGCACGGAAACCTGACGTGGTACGCCGCCGAAACGCGCGTTAAAACGCACTTCGTCGTTCGCCAGTTCAAGATTACCCACCGCACGGGGGGCAATGTTCAAAACGATCTGTCCGTCACGCGCGTATTCCATCGGAACCAGCACGCCCGGCAACGTCACATCCACAACCAGGTGCGGCGTGAGCTGGTTATCCAGCAGCCATTCATAGAAGGCGCGCAGCAGATACGGACGGCGTGGTGAAAGTTGTGACATTTCCACAGTCATTAGCCTCGGCCGAGACGCATTTCACGTTCCGGTTCAGTTAAGGATGCCAGGAAGGAGTCGCGTTCAAAGACGCGGGTCATATAGCCTTTCAGCTCTTTTGCGCCCGGGCCGCTGAATTCAACGCCAAGTGTCGGCAGGCGCCACAGCAGCGGTGCCAGGTAGCAGTCCACCAGGCTGAACTCATCGCTCAGGAAAAACGGTTTCTGGCCGAACACAGGGGCAATCGCCAGCAGCTCTTCACGCAGTTGTTTACGTGCAGCGTCTGCTTCTGAAGCAGAGCCGTTTTCGATCACGTTCATCAGCGTGTACCAGTCTTTCTCGATACGCTGCATGTACAGGCGGCTTTCGCCACGCGCAACAGGGTAAACAGGCATCAGCGGTGGATGCGGGAAACGCTCATCCAGGTATTCCATAATGATACGGGATTCCCACAGGGTCAGCTCGCGATCCACCAGCGTTGGTACACTTTGGCTCGGGTTGAGATCGATCAGATCCTGAGGTGGGTTATCCTTTTCCACATGCTCGATCTCAAAACTGACACCCTTCTCGGCCAGCACGATACGAACCTGATGGCTATAAATGTCAGTAGGACCAGAAAACAGCGTCATTACCGAACGTTTGTTGGCAGCGACAGCCATGAAAACCTCCAGGTATATTCAGAATTTTTACTGCTACCGGCCCGGTGGGGCCAGCCAGATGATGTAGCGCCCATCCCAGAGAAGACACATTGTTCAAGAATCGAACAAAAATCGAGTATTCACCGATATTTGGGCAGAAAATTGGATGATAGTTTACCAGATTTTGATGGCTTTGTGGTGAGGGGATTCTGGAAATGCGGAAAAAGAGGAGATATATGCATTGATAATGTGGATAACCTGAGCATTACCCATAAAAAAACCCGCCGAAGCGGGTTTTTCGCCAATCGTTCTGCGTGAGCAGAAAATGATTAACGTTTGGAGAACTGTGGACGACGACGTGCTTTACGCAGACCCACTTTCTTACGTTCAACCTGACGAGCGTCACGAGTAACGAAGCCAGCTTTACGCAGTTCAGAACGCAGGGATTCGTCGTACTCCATCAGAGCGCGGGTGATACCGTGACGGATCGCACCTGCCTGACCGGAGATACCACCACCTTTAACGGTGATGTACAGATCCAGTTTTTCTACCATATCAACCAGTTCCAGCGGCTGGCGAACTACCATGCGGGCAGTTTCGCGACCGAAGTACTGTTCCAGAGAACGCTGGTTGATTACGATTTTACCGTTGCCCGGTTTGATGAACACGCGAGCTGCGGAACTTTTGCGGCGACCAGTGCCGTAGTATTGATTTTCAGCCATTGCCTATAATCCCGATTAGATGTCAAGAACTTGCGGTTGCTGTGCCGCGTGGTTGTGCTCGTTACCTGCGTAAACTTTCAGTTTACGGAACATAGCACGACCCAGCGGGCCTTTTGGCAGCATGCCTTTAACCGCGATTTCAATCACACGCTCAGGACGGCGAGCAATCATCTCTTCAAAGGTCGCTTCTTTGATACCACCGATGTGGCCAGTGTGGTGGTAGTACATTTTGTCTTCGCGCTTGTTGCCGGTTACAGCAACTTTTTCTGCGTTCAGAACGATGATGTAGTCACCAGTATCAACGTGCGGAGTGTATTCCGCTTTGTGCTTACCGCGCAGGCGACGAGCCAGTTCAGTAGCCAGACGGCCCAGAGTTTTACCGGTCGCGTCAACAACATACCAGTCGCGTTGTACGGTTTCTGGTTTAGCTGTAAAAGTTTTCATTAAAAGCTTACCCAAATAATAAGTTACACGTTGGTGAACACCCAAACGTTTAGTCAGTTGAGGTTCACACGACAAAGTCCGGCAAACCTACCCCTTCGAATAGCTCATGCCGACACATAGAAAGTTTCGGGAAAAAAACCTTCTCGTAACGTGGGGTCGCAAGATTATAGAGAAGTTGAGGTCAAAGATCGACCCTTAAATGTGATTTGGAATGGGTTTTTCGGGGGGCGAGTTTTTGCGGTCCGGTGCCCTCACCCCCAGCCCCTCTCTCACGGGGAGAGGGTAGCATTTAAGGCATATGCTCCAGCTTCAGGTATTCCTCGCTTTGCATCTCCTGCAGGCGCGACAGGCAGCGCTGGAACTCAAACTTCAAACGTTCCCCCTGATACACCTCATATAAAGGCACCTCGGCGCTCACCACCAGCTTGACGTGGCGTTCGTAAAACTCGTCCACCAGCGCAATGAAGCGTCGCGCTTCGCTTTCCATCAGCCGTGTCATGACGGGTACATCCAGCAGCATCACCGTGTGGAACAGGCGCGAAAGAGCGATGTAGTCGTGCTGACTGCGGGCATCCACGCACAGCGTCGCAAAAGAGACCGCCAGCGTTTGGTTTTCAACACCGAGCGTGGGCAACGGACGATGGTTAATCTCCAGCGTCGGGGCGTTTTCGCGCTTTGCCCCCGCCAGCGCCAGCCACAGTTTATCCATCTGGCGGGTGGTCTCGGCATTCAGCGGTGAGAGCCACAGGTGCGCCTGAGTCAGCGTGCGCAAACGGTAATCCACGCCCGCATCAACATTCATAATGTCACAATGCTGTTTGATGGCATCAATGGCAGGCAGGAAACGCGACCGCTGGAGGCCGTTACGATACAGCTCATCCGGCGGAATATTCGAGGTGGCGACCAGCGTGATGCCGCGGGCAAACAGCGCTTTCATCAGGCCGCCCAACAGCATGGCATCGGTGATATCCGAAACAAAAAACTCATCGAAACAGAGGACGTCCGTTTCAGCTTTAAACCTGTCAGCCACAATCTCCAGCGGATCGCTTTTGCCCTGCAGCGCCGTTAACTCTTCATGTACTCGCAGCATAAAGCGGTGGAAGTGCAGGCGTTGTTTACGCTCACCCGGCAGGCTCTGATAAAACAGATCCATCAACCAGGTTTTCCCGCGACCGACACCGCCCCACATATATAAACCGCGTGCCGGAGCGTTAGCCTGTGGCTCTTTTTTTCCGAGCAGCCGGCTCAATGCCGCCTTCAGCCCACCGCTCTGCCCTGCTTCCGCAGGTTTTGCCGTAAGCTCATGGAAAAGGGTATCCAGACGGTTAACCGCTTCACGTTGAACGTCATCCGGCTGATGTGAGCCCTCGTCCAGGGCCAGTTGATATCGCGATGCGGGGGACAGGTTTTGCATAATCTTGTTGTTATTCCTTCAATTAAACCTCATCAGCAGGCGTGACTGATGAAAAAAAGGCCGTTCTACACTACGCGATGATACGTCAGGATTCCACTTCTGCAGAAATAGCGGTTATAGTGGCAATATCAGGCACAGGCAGGAGCCGAGCCAACACCCTACGGAACAACAAGACAACGGGAGAAGTTCATGACCTGGGAATATGCGCTAATCGGTTTAGTCGTCGGCATCGTGATCGGTGCTGTGGCCATGCGTTTCGGTAATCGCAAATTGCGTCAGCAGCAGTCACTGCAATACGAACTGGAAAAGAACAAAGCCGAGCTGGAAGAGTACCGCGAAGAGCTGGTCAGCCACTTTGCCCGTAGCGCTGAGCTGCTGGACAACATGGCGACCGACTACCGCCAGCTGTATCAGCACATGGCAAAAAGCTCCAGCAGCCTGCTGCCGGAAATGACCGCGGAAACCAACCCGTTCCGCAACCGTCTGGCAGACTCTGAGGCCGGTAACGATCAGGCCCCTGTTCAGATGCCTCGCGACTATTCTGATGGCGCGTCCGGCCTGCTGCGCGGTGGTGTTAAGCGCGATTAATCACACAACCTGAAATTATTTTACGGGCGCAGCGATTGCGCCCGTCCTTTCTTCCTGACCCCAGCTATTATTTAGTTAAACACCTCATTGTTCAGCGGTTTAAAATTCAATAACATCAACGTGTTTTTGGGCCCGTTTTTTCCTTTACTCCAGGTTACGAGAGTCAGCATCGATGAAGAAAAAGAACCAGCTGTTGAGCGCGTTAGCGTTAAGTGTCGGGTTATCTCTCTCGGCGTCCTTCCCTGCCTTTGCCGCCCTTCCCTCGCAGGTGCCGGGCCAGACGGCGATTCCGAGCCTCGCACCCATGCTGGAAAAAGTGTTGCCTGCAGTAGTCAGCGTGCAGGTAGAAGGCACTGCCGTGCAAAGCCAGCGCGTACCTGAAGAACTGAAAAAATATTTTGGCGATGAGTCGCCCGACCAGCAGGCTCAGCCTTTTGAAGGGCTGGGCTCAGGCGTCATCATTGATGCGGCCAAAGGCTATATTCTGACCAACAACCACGTTATCAGCCAGGCCGATAAAATCAGCGTGCAGCTGAATGATGGTCGGGAATTTGATGCCAAACTGATCGGCGGCGATGACCAGAGCGACATCGCGCTGTTGCAGGTGCAAAACCCAAGTAATCTGACCCAGATTGCCATCGCCGACTCCGACAAACTGCGCGTCGGCGACTTTGCTGTTGCCGTGGGCAACCCCTTTGGTTTAGGACAAACGGCGACCTCCGGGATCATTTCCGCGCTGGGGCGCAGCGGCCTGAATCTTGAAGGCCTGGAAAACTTTATCCAGACCGATGCCTCAATTAACCGCGGGAACTCCGGCGGGGCGCTGCTGAACCTTAACGGCGAGCTGATTGGTATTAACACAGCAATCCTCGCGCCAGGTGGCGGCAGTATCGGGATCGGGTTTGCCATTCCCAGCAATATGGCCAAAACGCTGGCACAGCAGCTTATCCAGTTTGGTGAAGTCAAACGCGGCCTGTTGGGCATCAAAGGGATGGAGATGAGCGCCGATATCGCAAAAGCGTTCAACATCAACGTGCAGCGCGGTGCGTTCGTCAGTGAAGTGCTGCCCAATTCCGGCTCGGCAAAAGCGGGCATTAAATCAGGTGATGTGATCGTCAGCCTGAATGATAAGCCACTGAGCAGCTTTGCAGAGCTGCGCTCACGTATCGCCACCACCGAACCGGGCGCCAAAGTGAAGCTGGGCCTGATTCGTGACGGCAAACCGCTGAATGTGGAAGTGACGCTGGACAAGAGCACCTCTTCCTCCGCCAGTGCGGAGCTTATCGCCCCGGCACTGCAGGGCGCGACCCTCAGCGACGGGCAGCTTAAAGACGGCACCAAAGGCATCAGCATCGATACCGTAGAGAAGAGCAGCCCTGCCGCGCAGGCGGGATTGCATCAGGATGATGTGATCATCGGCGTGAATCGCACCCGCGTGCAGTCTATCGCTGAGCTGCGCAAGGTGCTGGAAAGTAAACCAACGGTCATTGCCCTGCAAATTATGCGCGGCAACGAATCTATCTATATTCTGTTGCGCTAAGCATTTGCTATCCCGGGTATCACCGCCGCGTGTGATGTCCGGGATAACTCATGTTATGCTGCAAACCGTTCCTTTTTTAACGACACGCGCATCATGCTTTTAAAGCTCTTTCGTTCCATTGCCATCGGTTTGATTGTTGCGGGCCTGCTGTTAGCGGCCATGCCGTCTTTACGCCAGTTCAACAAGCTGTCGGCTCCCCAGTTTGACAGCGCGGATGAAACGCCTGCCACCTATAATCAGGCCGTTCGCCGTGCCGCACCCGCAGTGGTGAACGTCTACAACCGTGGTCTTAACAGTTCAGCCCATAACCAGCTGGAGATCCGTACCCTCGGCTCCGGCGTGATTATGGACGATCGCGGATACATCATTACCAACAAGCACGTGATCAACGATGCTGACCAGATCATCGTCGCACTTCAGGATGGCCGCGTGTTTGAGGCCTTACTTGTCGGCTCTGACAGCCTGACCGATCTGGCCGTGCTGAAAATCAACGCCACCGGCGGGCTGCCGGTGATTCCGATCAACCGAAAACGCACTCCGCACATTGGCGATGTGGTTCTGGCTATCGGTAACCCATACAACCTGGGGCAGACCATCACCCAGGGGATCATCAGCGCCACAGGTCGCATCGGTCTGAACCCATCGGGACGGCAGAACTTCCTGCAAACCGATGCCTCCATCAACCACGGGAACTCCGGCGGCGCGCTGGTCAACTCGCTGGGCGAGCTTATGGGTATCAACACCCTCTCCTTCGATAAAAGCAACGATGGCGAGACGCCGGAAGGGATCGGCTTTGCCATTCCGTTCCAGCTGGCAACCAAAATTATGGACAAGCTGATCCGGGACGGTCGCGTGATCCGCGGTTACATCGGGATTGGTGGTCGCGAAATTGCCCCTATGCATACGCAGGGTGGCGGGATCGATCAGATTCAGGGGATTGTGGTTAACGAAGTGGCGCCTGGTGGACCGGCTGCCAATGCGGGCATTCAGGTTAATGATGTCATTCTGTCGGTCAACGGCACACCGGCGGTCTCTGCGCTTGAGACGATGGACCAGGTGGCAGAAATTCGCCCGGGTTCCATCATCCCGGTTGAAGTCATGCGCAACGATAAGAAACTGACGCTGCATGTGACCATTCAGGAATACCCGGCCACCAACTGACGGGCATAAAAAACGGAGCGTAGCGCTCCGTTTTTTTTACCGGGACAAGATCACTTGTTAACGAACTCTTCGCCCAGCGTGATATCTTTCTTCAGCGTGTCCAGCATGCCTTCCATCGCGTTTTGTTCAAACGCGCTCAGCGTGCCAATTGGCTTACGCTCTTCGATACCATTTTTACCGAGCAGCAGCGGCTGGGAGAAGAAGCGCGCGTGTTCGCCATCGCCTTCAACATAAGCGCATTCAACCACGCCCTTCTCGCCCTGCAGCGCGCGAACCAGTGACAGACCGAAACGTGCAGCCGCCTGGCCCATAGACAGCGTTGCAGAACCGCCACCCGCCTTCGCTTCCACCACTTCGGTGCCTGCGTTCTGAATACGTTTGGTCAGGTCAGCCACTTCCTGCTCGGTGAAGCTTACGCCTGGGATCTGCGACAGCAGCGGCAGAATCGTCACACCAGAGTGACCACCGATGACCGGCACTTCAACTTCCGTAGGCTGCTTGCCTTTCAGCTCAGCCACGAAGGTGTTAGAACGGATGATATCCAGCGTGGTCACACCGAACAGCTTGTTCTTGTCGTAAACGCCTGCTTTCTTCAGCACTTCTGCCGCAATAGCGACCGTGGTGTTCACCGGGTTAGTGATGATACCGATGCACGCTTTCGGACACACTTCAGCGATCTGCTGCACCAGGTTTTTCACAATGCCTGCGTTGACGTTGAACAGGTCGGAACGATCCATACCAGGCTTACGCGCCACACCGGCGGAGATCAGCACAACGTCAGCACCCTGCAGCGCAGGACGTGCGTCTTCGCCGGAGAAGCCTTTGATGTTAACAGCGGTCGGGATGTGGCTCAGGTCAACCGCCACACCTGGGGTTACCGGAGCAATGTCGTACAGGGAGAGTTCTGAGCCTGAAGGCAGTTGGGTTTTCAGTAGTAGGGCAAGCGCCTGGCCGATACCACCAGCAGCGCCGAGGACTGCGACTTTCATCCTAAACTCCTTATTATGGTTAACTTAAGTATCTGTAAATCCGTTGCGGCGACCTTAATTCAGCAGGTAATTAATTACAATTTTCGTAGCTAAAGAATTTGAGGTCACGCGACTTTCTCTCTTCCCAGAAGACTTTCTGACAACAGACGGCAACGAATTAAGAGGTGGTTACAATACACCCTGCCACGCCACCAAAACAACATCATTTTGATAACATTTAATTTACTTTTAAGCTTATTTGCGTGGCGTGACCCAGGCATGTTTTCCGATAACGAAATCTGATAATATCACTCCCTTTCATAACATTATTTCAGGCTACTGCCTGGTAGATAATTTGCATAAAAATTCATCCACATGCATAATAATGTTGTTTCTATCGTCATATTCCGGGTGACTTATGCGAAGCTCGTCTAAGCAAGAAGAATTAGTAAAGGCGTTTAAAGCGCTACTCAAAGAAGAGAAATTTAGTTCTCAGGGAGAAATTGTTCAGGCGCTGCAGGAACAAGGCTTCGACAATATCAACCAGTCGAAAGTCTCCCGTATGTTGACCAAATTTGGCGCGGTGCGTACCCGTAACGCCAAAATGGAGATGGTCTATTGCCTGCCAGCTGAACTTGGCGTGCCGACAACCTCCAGCCCGCTGAAGAATCTGGTTCTGGATATCGACCACAACGATGCCGTTGTGGTGATCCACACAAGCCCTGGTGCCGCACAGCTGATTGCCCGCATGCTGGACTCTCTGGGTAAAACGGAAGGGATTCTCGGTACCATCGCCGGTGATGACACCATCTTTACCACGCCAGCCAACGGCTTTTCGGTGAAAGATCTCCACGAGGCGATCCTGGTTCTGTTCGAACAGGAGCTGTAATCATCTCTCCCCGTAGCGTCGCTACGGGGTTCATTCTGCCCCCGCTGCGTTTTCCCCTGTTTTCTCCTGTCCTCAATTTAACAAATAGTGCTTTTTACCACTCATTAACATTCAGCCAGTGAATGATAAATCAAAGAATCGCACAAAATATCAAAATCATTTATCCATATGATTTACTTAGATATAACACGCCAACGCGAACAGAAAATGACCAACATTATGCCATTAGGTTATAAAAATTGCGCTGTTTAACACGTAATTACCCATGAAACAATTAGCCTGGTATTAATTTTTACCGTTATTAGTGTATACTTGATTTTGTGATGAGGGTCACGAAACAAAGACCCCACTAAAAAATTCGACGAGGTAAAAATCATGAAAATCAAAACAACTGTAGCGGCGCTGAGCGTCCTGTCTGTCCTGTCATTCGGTGCTTTCGCAGCAGATTCCATTGATGCCGATCAGGCGCAATCCCGTGAGGCTATCGGTACGGTTTCTGTCGGCGCAATCGGCACGTCTCCAATGGACATGCATGAGATGCTGAACAAAAAAGCGGAAGAACAAGGTGCATCATCCTATCGCATCATTGAAGCGCGTTCCGGTGACCACTGGCACGCTACCGCTGAGCTGTATAAATAAGTTTTAGTAATAACAGAAGACGACTATCTCCACTCAACGGCACCAGGCATAAAAATAGCAGTTCAACCCTTCTCGCCGTTGAGCAAAAACCTCTTCAGGAGCAAAGACTATGAAAACCAAATTAATCATCGCAACCCTCGGTCTGGCATCGGTTCTCTCTTTCGGCGCAAGCGCAGCCGTCCAGCAGGTGAATACCGAGCAGGCGCAAAATCTGCAGTCTATGGGTAGTGTTTCCGTAACGTCCGTCACCGGCTCTCCGATGGATATCCGTCAGGAGCTGGCTGCAAAAGCTGAAAAAGCAGGCGCCAGCAGCTACCGCGTCACCGAACTGAATCAGGGTGACCACTGGCACGCTACGGCAGAACTGTATAAATAAACCCTCGTCGTATCTCATCATACGACTTGCCCCTGGTCTCGCTGGTCAGGGGCTTTTTTTCGCGTAATCAATGGCGCGCGTTGAAACGCAACTGCCCTTCCAGCTCTTCTTCTGCTTCATCAAACAATAAAATCAGCGCCCCAAATCGTCTGCGCAGCTTATCGGGCAGATGAATAAACTCTATCTCCAGCGGTAACGGCAGCTGACTGCCGGTCACCACATCCCACAGCATATCCAGATTCGTGACGCTTTCCCGTTCCAGATCAAACGCCCGGATAAATTCACGATAGAAGTCTTCCTGACTGTCGATCTCGTCAAAATCAAAGGTATAGGTTTTCATTGCCAGCCACTCAGTCCAGGCGAGCGGCAGATGCCGCCCTGTCTATTATAATCCCCCGATATGCAGGGTTTTGACTTCCAGATACTCTTCCAGCCCCAGCACGGACCCTTCTCGACCCAGGCCAGACTCTTTTACCCCACCAAAAGGTCCAAGCTCCGTGGAAACGGCGCACTCATTAATCCCAATCATCCCGCTTTCGATTGCCTGCGAGACGCGGAAAACGCGCGACAGATTCTGAGTATAAAAGTAAGCCGCCAGACCATAAGGCGTGTTGTTGGCGCGCTGGATGACTTCATCTTCAGAAGTGAAACGGAAGCAGGCGGCAACGGGACCAAACGTCTCTTCTTCCGCCAGTTTCATGCCTTCATGACAGTCGCCAAGCACGGTGGGCATCCAGAAATTGCCGCCAAGCGGGTGTGGTTTACCGCCCGCCAGGACCGTCGCCCCCCGGGCAACAGCGTCTTCCACATGCTCGCGCACTTTGTTCACCGCGGAGGGTTCAATCAGCGGGCCTACGACTACACCGTCTTCCAGACCATTTCCCACTTTCAGCGCGTTCACCGCATCGGCCAGTTTGTTCACAAACTTGTCGTAGACGGTTTCCTGAATATAGAAGCGGTTAACGCTGACGCAGACCTGTCCGGCATTACGGAATTTGTTGGCGATTGCCCCTTTGACGGCAGCATCGATGTCCGCATCTTCAAACACGATATACGGGGCATTCCCCCCCAGCTCCATCGAAACTTTTTTCATGGTGTCCGCGGCGTTACGCACCAGCGTTTTGCCGACGGAAGTGGAGCCGGTAAACGAGATTTTCCGCACCTCGTGGCTCGCCATAATCGCGTCGCTGATCTCATGCGTATTACCGGCCACGGCGTTGAGGACCCCATCCGGCACACCGGCCTGTTTCGCCAGCGTGAGCAGCGCAAATGCGCTGAGCGGGGTGTTGTTTGCCGGTTTGATGACCCCGGTACACCCCGCGGCCAGCGCCGGGCCGAGCTTACGGGTGAGCATCGCCATCGGGAAGTTCCACGGCGTAATTGCCGCCACCACCCCCACAGGCTCACGGGTAGCCAGAATGCGGGAGCCCGGTTTGATCGGCGGAATAATTTCACCGTTAGCGCGCTTGGCCTCTTCGGCAAACCACTGAATAAAACTGGCGGCGTACTCCACCTCGCCTTCAGCTTCTTTCAGGGGTTTGCCCTGTTCGGTGGTCATTAACCGACCAAGCCAGCTTTTATTCTCAATAATCAGTTCATACCAGCGATAGAGAATGGTCGAGCGCTCTTTCGCGGTTTTGGCCCGCCAGGCAGGGAAGGCTTTCGCGGCGGCGGCAATCGCCTCTTCGGTTTCTGCTTTACCGGCTTTCGCCACTTTGGCGATAACATCACCGGTGGCCGGGTTCAACACATCAAACGTCGTGTCCAGCGGTTTCCATATGCCGTTAACCAGATAACCGGTCTGAAAAAGAATGTGGTCCTGAAGCGCCTGGGTAGTCATGTGTCCTCCCTTTCTGAATGTAAGAGCCTGCAGAAATAAGTATAGCCACAAAAAAACCGACGCTTTTAGCGTCGGTTTTTTACTTCAGTCAGTTATCCGTCAGGACATTCTGGTAGCGGTGCAGCATAAACACCAGCCGCGCTACCGGCTCTGTCACCTGAGGAGGTGCTTCCCAGACCCTGAGCTTCTCCTGGTAGACATCCAGCTCTTCCAGCAACTGCTTAAAGTAACGGCGTCGTTTGTCATCACTGGAGGCGGAAAGCACATGGTCCGCGGTACGGCGCAACTGGCGGTGGAATGCCGACAGATCGTCGTTGATGGGCACCGGTGCGTTACGCAGACGCTGATGCGCAATGATCATGGTTAACGCCAGACGAAAGCGGGCAATGTCGCCAGGGAACTTATTCAACAGTAAAAACAGCTGCTGATAGAGCGCAGGCAGATGGTTCTCTTTACGGCGCGCAGTGTTGGTGGTCATGGAGGAGACAGCCGCCGAAACGAACTGGTTCAACAGCACGCGACCTGTTCGCGCCTGGGAATTGTCGCGCACCAGCAGAATCACCATCATCGCCAGGAAACAGCCCACCAGCTGACCCAGGGCGCTGTCGAGGAACTGGCTGAAATGGAACGTCATGGGGTTATCCAGCACCAGAATGTTAATAGTACTGGCGAGGGCACCGAGCGATCCCAGACGGCGCTTCTGCACTTCTATCCCGATAAAGAATGCCATCACCGCAAGACTGATACAGAGCAGCAACATGCTCTGCTGCGTGGACGGGAGGATCACCAGGAAATAGAGCGCGCCAAGCGGTAACGCGGCAATCGTGCCGTACAGGAAATCGATAGCGACCATACGCGGGTTGGGCAGACGCATTGCCAGCGCCGTGACGACAGCAATCATGACCATCGCGCCGCTGCCGGAGGTCCAGCCAGTCCACAGCCAGAACAGCGTGCCGAGCATACAGGCAAGCGTGGTACGCCAGAAGTTGACCATCGCGTGGTGGCGCTCAGCCGATTCCGCCTTGATCACCACTTCACCCTGCAGGACTTCCTCTTCCGCCGCGCTGATTTTCGTATTGCCGATCACGCCCCGTTTCAGCAGCAGGTAGCGCGTCGCGGCGCCAACCCACGTATAAATGGTCACCGGTGTGTCGCGCTCTCCGGTCCAGGCAATGACCCGCCGCATGCGTTTGAGCTGCTTATGTACGTCCTGCACCGTTTCCACCGGCTCGGCAAACAGTTCGCGGAAGGTATCGGTAACCGATTCCGGGCGGGTGTTCTGAATAAGGTAGGTTTCGCACGCCTGGGTAATCAGCGTTAAGGAGACGGTATTGATCGCTTTAAGACGACGGTTGGCGCGCGCCCAGCGCGAGGACTCCATGTTAAGGTTACTGCGCATCCCTTCCAGCGCCTGCGTGCGGCGAACCAGTCCACTCCAGGCTTTGTCCACCTCTTCGCTGTCACCGTGCTTGATGCAGAGCTGCATCAGCTGATACTGGGAGACGATCAGCGCATCCAGTTCGCGATCCACCTCCTGTTTGATGGAGCGAGGGGAGAAAAGCAGGTCAGCAACAATTGCGCAGACGATACCAATCACGATCTCACTGCAGCGTTCCACGGCAAACTGCGGCGCGAGCAGCGGTTCGGTTTGAATGGTGATGACAATAATCAGTGCGGTATAACCCGCCAGCCCCCAGGCGTAAGAGTTTTCGACCTTCACCAGAGAGGAGAGCCAGGTGCAGAAGCCCGCCCAGATACAGCACACCAACACCATTAACAGTGGCGTGCGGATCATCAAAATGATAATGGTGAGCGCGGCGATACAGCCGATAAACGTCCCGATGATACGCAGCATTCCGCGATAGCGGATCGCCCCGGAATAAGGCTCCCCACCTGCCGCGAATGCCGGGCCAGCCGCGACAATCGCCGCCGTTAACACCGCCCAGCGGGGGGTTTCCAGCTGGAAGTGAAAGCCGACAAACAGCGCCAGCACAATGGCACTCGCCAGCTTCACGGCGAAGCGAATGTGCTGGCTGGCGATAGTAAAGATCCCCATAGCGATTAACCAAACTCGCGCAGACGATGGGCGATTTTACGGAAAATAGAGTCCTGGCTGGCGTCCCGGTCTTTCTCACCGGTGATCACCACCGTCGCGGTTGTGCCCGCAGGCCACAGGTTGCCCTGCTGTTCGTCCAGATGAATACGTACCGGCACACGCTGGGCCAGGCGCACCCATTCCAGGTTGGAATCAACCGTCGCCATCCCTTTCGCATCATTGGAGCTGCTGGAGTTGGTGACGCCAGCCGCAACGCTATCTACGGTACCTTTAAAGACGCGGTTGCTGCCAAGCGGCGTGATCTCTGCGCGGTAGCCCGGACGAACGCCTTCCAGTTTGGTCTCTTCCATATAGGCAAGCACATAGAATGAGTTTTGTTTCACCAGCGCCACGGCGGTTGAACCGCGGGTGATAAACTCCCCGGCATAGACATTCAGGTTGGTGACCCAGCCATCGGCAGGTGCGCGGATCACGGTACGCTCCAGATCGAGCTTCGCCAGGTCGCGCGTCGCCTGCGCCTTTGCCAGCTGATGCAGCACGGTTTGCAGCACGTTGTTAGACTGATCGATCTCTTCCCGGGACATCGCCTGAACCCCCAGCTGGTTACGGCGGCCCGCCTCGCGGCGTTTCTCCGCAGCCAGCGCCTGGTAATAGGCGACATCCGCTTCCGCTTCTTCCAGTGCTTTCTGGTAACGCGGCTGGTCAATGGTGAACAGCACCTGGTCTTTCTTCACCAGCTGGTTATCGTGGACGTTAACCGCCGTGATAAGACCGGCCACGTCGGGGGCGATCGCCACAACATCGGCGCTAAAACGCGCGTCACGCGTCCACGGTGATTCGGTGTAATAGACCCAGGCGCGAAAAATAGCGATGAACGCGAGGATAACCAGCGCCATGGTGATGGCGGTGCGGGAGATTTTTCTTGTTAGCGTTTTCACATCAACCTCAGACAAACATGCGCGATATCAGGTAGAACAGGCAGCAATACAGCGCGGTATTGAACAATGCAGGGTGCCAGACGAAATCGTAGATCCCGGTAGGAACCAGCACCTTGCGCACCAGCCAGAAGATCGCCAGTGATAAAAGAAGCTCGAAAAATATCGGTGGGAACGACAGACCGAACACCACGATAACGGGAAACAGACTCATGTTGACCTTGATAAGAGAGAGTGCAGGCTTCAGAATTTTTAGCGCACGCCACCGCGGGAGAGCAAGAAACGCCGGGCGAGAATGGCGCAGCCGTTATGTAATTAATAATATATTAACGTAACTGTTATGCTGTTATCTATAATATGTGATCTAAATCACTTTTAAGCCAGAGTGAACAATGGAACGTTTAAAACGCATGTCGGTCTTCGCCAAAGTGGTTGAACTTGGCTCATTTACTGCTGCTGCCCGGCAGTTGCAGATGAGCGTCTCCTCCATCAGTCAGACGGTGTCAAAACTGGAAGATGAACTGCAGGTGAAGCTGCTCAACCGCAGCACCCGCAGTATTGGTCTGACGGAGGCGGGTAAAATTTACTATCAGGGCTGTCGCCGCATGATGCATGAAGTGCAGGATGTTCACGAGCAGCTCTATGCCTTTAACAACACGCCCATCGGGACACTACGGATTGGCTGTTCTTCAACTATGGCACAAAATGTTCTCGCCGCCATGACCGCAGAGATGCTGAAAGAATATCCGGGATTAACCGTGAATCTGGTTACCGGTATTCCCGCCCCGGACCTGATCGCAGACGGGCTGGATGTGGTGATCCGCGTTGGCGCGCTGCAGGACTCCAGCCTCTTCTCCCGTCGACTCGGGAGTATGCCGATGGTGGTCTGTGCCTCGAAGAGCTATCTGGCGCAGTACGGCGTGCCGGAGAAACCAGCCGATCTCGCCAACCACTCCTGGCTGGAGTACAGCGTCCGCCCCGATAATGAATTTGAACTGATTGCCCCGGAAGGCATTTCTACCCGACTGCTGCCGGAAGGACGGTTTGTCACCAACGACCCGATGACCATCTCGCGCTGGCTGGTGGCGGGCGCCGGGATCGCTTACGTCCCGTTAATGTGGGTGATCAATGAGATCAACAGCGGAGTGCTGGAGATCCTGTTCCCTCGCTACCAGTCCGATCCGCGTCCGGTGTATGCCCTGTATACCGAAAAAGACAAACTGCCGCTTAAGGTGCAGGTGTGCATTAACTATCTGACCGAGTATTTTGTGGAGGTTGCCGAACTGTTTCAGGGCATGCGGGGAAGAAGGAAAGAGTAGGTATTTCCCCTCTCCCCGTTGGGGAGAGGGTTAGGGTGAGGGGAGAAAATTACGCCGTGCCGCCCACCGTGAGGTTATCGACCTTGAGTGTCGGCTGGCCCACGCCCACTGGCAGGCTCTGGCCCTCTTTACCGCAGACACCCACGCCGTTGTCCAGCTTGAGATCGTTACCGACCATGGAGATCTGCTGCATGGCTTCGATACCGGAACCAATCAGCGTCGCGCCTTTCACCGCTTTGGTCACTTTGCCTTTTTCGATCAGATACGCTTCTGACGTAGAGAAGACGAATTTACCGGAGGTGATATCCACCTGACCACCGCCAAAGTTTGGCGCGAAGATCCCGTAATCAACAGACTCGATGATCTCCTGCGGCGTGGACTGGCCTGGCAGCATGTAGGTGTTAGTCATACGCGGCATCGGCAGATGCGCATAAGATTCACGACGGCCGTTACCCGTTGGCGCCACGCCCATCAGGCGCGCGTTCAGTTTGTCCTGCATATAGCCTTTCAGCACACCGTTTTCGATCAGCACGTTGTACTGACCCGGCGTACCTTCATCATCGATGGAGATAGAGCCACGGCGATCAACCATGGTACCGTCATCCACCACCGTGCACAGTTCAGAGGAGACAAGCTGCCCTATCTGACCGCTAAATACCGAGGTGCCGCGGCGGTTAAAGTCCCCTTCCAGACCATGCCCCACGGCTTCATGCAGCAGCACGCCCGGCCAGCCAGCGCCCAGTACCACCGGGAATGTCCCCGCAGGTGCCGCCACGGCAGAAAGATTCACCATCGCCATACGCACGGCTTCTTTTGCCCACGCGTCGGCACGGGCTTCACCGTCGACGTCACCCAGGAACCAGTCATAACCAAAACGACCACCGCCGCCGCTTGAGCCACGCTCGCGCTTGCCGTCCTCTTCCACCTGCACGCTGATGGAGAGACGCACCAGCGGACGGACATCCGCCGCCAGGGTGCCGTCCGTCGCCGCGACCAGAATCAGTTCATAGACACCGCTCAGGCTGGCAGACACTTCCTGTACGCGTTTATCAGCAGCACGCGCCACTTTGTCCACGCGGCGCAAGATATCCAGCTTCTCTTCACGGCTCATGCTCTGCAGCGGGTCGATGCTGGTGTAGAGCGCAGAATGCTGCACCTCACCCAGCGTTTTAACACGGCCATCGCCTGCGTCACGCACGATGGTACGTGCCGCCTGCGCGCTCTGCTCCAGCGCAGCCAGGCTTATCTGGTCCGCATAGGCAAAACCGGTTTTCTCGCCGCTGATGGCGCGCACGCCAACGCCCTGGTCAATGTTGTAAGAACCATCTTTGATGATGCTGTCTTCTAAAACCCAGGATTCGTGATAGCTCGACTGGAAATAGAGATCGCCGTAGTCGAGACGGCGTTCGGTCAGTTGACCAAGAATGGAGAACAGGTCCTGATGGCTCAGGCCGTTCGCTGCGAGCAAATGTTCACTTACCAGGTTCAGACTCATCGTATTGCTACTCGTTCGTTGCCGCCTGTGGCGGTATAAAGATCGTATTTATTGAGAGTGAGGCAATTACCTGCCCACGTCAAATCATTGCTGTGCATCTTTGCGCGGCTGGCGCAGCACTTCATTAATCTGCGGTTTATCCACCGGACCGGTGATGCGGTAGCGCAGAATAGAGACCTTGCTCCACAGCGGCCCCAGCACTTTACTGGCGGCAAACACCGCAGCACCAACAATCGGGTTCACCACAAAGGCAGCTGCCACTCCCACGCTCGCGGAGATTTCTGGCGCCACAACGGCTTCCATATCCAGCTCGCGACGTACAAGGTTAACCGAGCCCTTCATGGCGATATCCGCTTCCAGGCCATCCACCAGCGTGTCGTCCGTATGCATAACGCCGTCCTTGATCCACGCCGTACTGCGGATGGAATCGTAGTAGAACCCTTCGCTGAAGGTATCGCTGAAATCAAAACGCAGCTTACGCAGCAGCGCATCAAAGCTCAGGAGACGCAGGATCTGCCCGGCGCGTCCCGTGCTCACATCGGCAATTTCACCTTTTCCGAAGCGGGTTTTCAGTATGCCGTTAAGCGAGGCCTCATCCGGCTTCCACGGCGCGTCACGCCAGTGAAGATCGTAATCGACGTCAAATGACGAGCCGCGCAGCGGCGTGCTGATACCAAAGAAATTGGCTGCTGCATCCAGTTTGTTACCCTTAATGTCGCCTTTCAGCGAGGTGCGCTGTTCGCCTGGGTTATTCACCCACTCGCCCGCGGCCGTCAGACGACCAAAGCCGGTATCCACCAGCCCACCCGTGAGGCTCAGCGTGTTGCCCTGAATCGCGAAGTCACCGTCAATGCGGCCATATTTTTGTCCCCACAGCCAGCACTCAGCACAGCGCAGTTGCAGATCCGGCCAGCCGCTGAAGTCCACGCGGGAAGTGTTACTCAACGGCGATGCCGGAGTCGATTGATCTTTCCCGCCCGCCGTTGCCGGGTTGTAGTAGAGATAGCGGATTGCCGCCTGCCACGGGGCGTTATCGCGCATGGTCAGGGTGGCGTTGATCTCCCTGCCCTGAGCCTCTACTTTCGAGCCGTTAGCCGTGGGCTGAGAGACGATACTCAGGTTGTTCCACTGTTGCCCACCCAGCGTGAGCGACGGTGTGCGCACGGTGATGGTTTGCGGGAACTGCGCCGCCTCATCCACGTTTTGCCCGACGCCTTTCTGGAACAGCGCCAGCCACTGCGCGCCATCCATCGGCGGGAGATTCAGCTCAATGCCCTGGTGATCCGGGAGCGGAGGCGTGGTTCGGCTGTCCGTCGTCCAGATGGCTTTGTCCAGCGTCAGCTTACGGTTGAGCAGCCAGCGGCTGTTGAAATGATTCGTGCCACCCGCGCTGCCGGTTAACTCGAAGCTGTTCAGGTTGCCCACGACGTTAAGCGTCACGGGCAGCGCCTGTCCGGCCTGTTTATCCAGCGGTGCAGGCAGCTGGCTGCTGAGATTTTTCAGATCGCCAGTAAGATCGACCTTATACTTCGTACCGGCGTGGTAGGGCAGTTCAATATCCACCTTCCCCTTCCAGGCGGCTGCACCATCAACCGACTCCTGAATGGGTTTCGGCAGTACATCCATCCGCGAGGGTTGCCAGTTACCGTCCAGATTGACAGCCACCTGGTAGGCCTTCTCCCCCTCGGTGGTCGAGAAGTCGATGTTGACGGGCTGATTGAACCAGTTGGCTGTGAGCGGCTCACTCTTCAGGTTGCCGTTCACAAAGCTGAACTGTCCGCTGAGGTTCTTCAGCGTACTTTCCAGCGGTTTGATATACAGGCTGTTGTTGTTCAGGCGGACGTCACCTTTGGCGGTGGTCATTTCGCCGTCCAGCGGGATATCCAGATGTAAGCGAGCATTCACATCGCCATCAAGCTGAAGTTGCTCAAGCGTGGCAGCCAGCGAAGCTTTCAGCGGCGTCTCTTCAAAATAGGGACCGACCGCCTTGCCCGGCCCGTTGATATCGGCATCAATCAGCAGTTTCTCTTTTGAGTAATCGGGGATATTTGCCGTCAGGTTGGTGGCCGTCACGCCGCCCAGCGCGACGCTGTCTGACTTCATCCACAACCCGTCATTGAGAAAATTAAGCTCGATATCGAGGTTTTTCAGTGCAGGCCAGCCCGGCTGGAACGCAAAGGTAGCGTTGTGCAACGGCACCAGCACCTGGAACTGACCTTCGTTATGTTTGTATGGGAAAAGATGCGGATTGCCGCCATAGGCCAGGGTGGCGTTATCCGCCTGACCGCCCTGAATCGCCCCGCTCAGGTAGTCCACAAGCGCTTTTCCCATCAGGTTTTCCGGGAAGTAACGCCAGGCCTGAGAACCGTCGCTGGTGCTGATCCCCGCCAGAATACCCAGCCACGGCTCTTCACCTTCAGGCTTTAAATAGCGGAAATCCCCGCGGGCATGAACCGCTTTGGCTTTCACATCGATATGGCGGCCATCAAGCTGGAAGCCTTTATCGTTGCGCAGCCAGTTAAGCACCGCGTTGCCTTTTTCAATTTCCAGAGGTGCCCTGAAGACCGTTTCATAAGGCATTTTGGCGTCATGCATCTCAACGGTCATCCTGCCGTTCTCAACGCTGCCCTCCAGCTTGCCGCTGAAGTTCTCAGCCCCCGGCAGCAGTTTCCACTGTTTCCAGGCCAGATCTTTCCACGTCGCCTGGAAGCGGGTTTTCTCGGTTGCCTGCAGCGGGATATCCAGCGCGAGGGCATCAATTTCCCCACTTGGCTGCGTCGCCAGCCAAACGTCACCCAAATCCGGAGAGAGCTTCGCTGCCATGGAGCGCAGCCCTTCAATAGCCGCCAAATCGAGATGCGTGGCGCGGATACGCAGCTCATCGCTACGCTTATTATTCGTGCCGCCGACATCCTGCTCAGGCATCCATGCCAGCGTCAGCGCGCCGCGCGGCCAGGGTTTGCCGTCCATGGTGATGCGCGTATCCGGGATGGCAAACTGCCAGCCCCCTTTCTCTTTCGTCACATGTGCGGTGAGGTTATCTACAGAGAGTTGATGCTGCTTGCTTTCGCCTTGCCAGCTTGCACCGCCCTGCTTCAGCCAGATATCGCCGCTGGCGAACACGCCTTTCGTCAGGGTCATCCAGCCTTCCAGGCTAAAACGGGCCGTTTCCAGCTGCATGTTTTGCTGCAGCCAGTCGCCGAGCCACGGCTTCACATCCACGTCGTCAGCCTGTAGCCACACCTTGCCGTTGTTGAGCAAGCCGTCGTCATCACGCAGATCCATACGGACCTGCATGACCCCATGCTGGCCGTTCAGGCTGGAGAGGTTCACCTGCCCCTCGGCACGGTGACGCTCTTTGCCGTTAAGCCAGGTCAGTTGGGGGATCTTCAGTTCGGCGCGTTGGCCGGAAAGGGTAATAAAGCTCACTTCGCTGTCGCGCAGATCGAAATGATCGAACTGACGCAGGAAGAGATCGCTCAGGCGGTTGGCTTCAAGGCTCTGCGTGTTATCCCCGCCGGAGAGCGGCGTGTTGGTCAAAAACTGAAGCTGATAAAAGGTGAGATCGCGGAACTGCCAGCGCATGTGCAGCAGGCTTTGCCAGACATCCAGTGCCAGGGTCACGCGTTTGATTTTCAGATAGCCGCCATCTTTCAGGCTGGCACTGATGTCCCGGGCATCCAGCGTCGGGCCAAAGTTTTGCCAACTGGCGCTGACCTGGCTTACGTCAACCGGCACACCGGTGGCGGATTCGATCTTCGCCAGCACCTGCGGACGCCAGCTGTCCAGATGCGGTAAAACGAGGCGCAGCCCACTCACGAGCAGCGCGACAATCACGACAAGCGTTGCCCCTGTAAGCAGTAATATCCCCGGCAATCGCCTCACGCATCTCTCCTTGTCAGCTTTTTCACGCAGCGAACTGCGTCTTACATCATGACGACGTCAAATTGCTCCTGGTTATAGAGCGGCTCAATTTGTACTTTTACCTGTTTGCCGACAAAGATTTCCACTTCCGCCAGCGCGTGCGACTCTTCACCTTTCAGCGCTTCAGCCACCGCAGGGGAAGCATAGACCAGAAAACGATCGGAGTCGTAGGCATGATGAACGCGGACAATTTCACGCATGATCTCATAGCAGACGGTCTCCACCGTCTTTACGGTGCCGCGTCCGTGGCAGGTTGGACACTCGTTACACAGCACATGTTCCACACTTTCACGGGTCCGTTTACGCGTCATTTCCACCAGCCCCAGCTGTGAGAAGCCGTTAATGCTGGTTTTCACGCGATCTTTACTCAGCGCCTGCTCAAGCGAGTGCAGCACACGACGGCGATGGTCTTCATTATTCATATCGATAAAGTCGATGATGATAATGCCACCCAGGTTGCGCAGACGAAGCTGGCGCGCAATGGCCTGTGTCGCTTCAATGTTGGTATTGAAGATAGTGTCATCCAGGTTGCGATGACCGACAAACGCACCGGTGTTGATGTCCACGGTGGTCATTGCTTCGGTCTGATCGATGATCAGATAACCGCCGGACTTCAGTTCAACCTTGCGCTCCAGCGCACGCTGGATCTCATTTTCGACATCATAGAGATCGAAGATTGGCTGACGCCCGGTGTAATGTTCCAGCAGGCCAGGCATTTCCGGAATGTACTCAGCGGTAAATTCGAGCAGCGCTTCGTAGGTGAGGCGCGAGTCCACGCGGATTCGGTCGAGCTGAGCATCAGCAAAATCACGCAGCACGCGCTGGGCAAGCGCCAGCTCACCGTACAGCTGATAGCGGGTCTGGTTGCGTTTTTTACGCTCCATCACCTTGGTCCAGACGCGCTTCAGGTAAGCCGCATCGGATGCCAGATCCTCTTCGCTAACCCCTTCGGCGGCGGTTCGGATGATAAACCCGCCCTGTTCGTCGCAGTAGGCGCTGACCACTTTCTTAAGGCGCTCGCGCTCGCTTTCACTTTCAATACGCTGGGAAACCCCCACGTGCGACGCGCCGGGCATAAATACCAGGTAACGGGAAGGTAATGTGATGTCGGTTGTCAGACGGGCGCCTTTGGTGCCAAGGGGGTCTTTCACCACCTGCACCATCAGATCCTGCCCCTGACGCACCAGCTCCGAAATGTCGCGTACGGCAAACTGCTTTTGCTCTTCGCCTGCGACACACTCGGTATGCGGCATGATATCGGAGGCATGTAAAAATGCCGCCTTATCCAGTCCAATATCTACAAAAGCCGCCTGCATACCCGGCAGTACGCGGCTGACACGACCTTTGTAGATATTGCCTACTATTCCGCGTCGCGCTTCACGCTCAATATGAATTTCCTGAAGAATGCCACCATCAATGTAGGCCACACGGGTTTCCGATGGCGTTACGTTTACCAACAATTCAGCCGTCATAATTATCCCTTCCCTCACGCAGTGAGTTAAAATTGCTCAGCAACTCATACGTTTCCACCAGCGGTAAGCCGACTACGGCGTGATAGCTGCCATTTATCTTCCTGACAAAACAGCCACCCAGCCCTTGAATACCGTATGCACCTGCTTTATCCATCGGTTCACCGCTGGCAATATACGCGGCGATCTCGTCGTTGGTCAGTACTCTGAAGGTCACGTCCGTCACCACCAGACAATCCAGCACGTGCTTGCTGTCCGCCAGCGCCACCGCGGTCATCACCTGATGCGTTTGCCCGGACATTTTGTGCAGCATATGTGCTGCATGCTCAGCGTCTCGCGGTTTCTCAAGCACTTCACCGTTAAGGATAACGATGGTATCCGCCCCCAATACCGGCAGGTCGCGTGGCACGCACGCAACGCCAGCCTGCGCTTTCTCACGCGCCAGGCGAGAAACATACTGCTGAGCACTTTCGCCCTCAGCACGTTTTTCTTCGATGCCGGTAACGATACGTTCAAAAGCGATGCCCAACTGCGTGAGCAACTCCTGACGACGTGGAGAACCGGAGGCAAGATAGATAGACGTCATAGAAACCTTTTACTGCACAGCAAACTGCTGGCGAACCTTACGCATCAGCAGGAACAGCCACGGCCAGAGCACACCGTTGACTACACTACTCCAGAATACTTCGGGTCGGAAAGAGACGTTGATCACTAAAAACTCTGCCCAGAAAACAACGATATCCGCGGCAAGCGACAACAACATCACGACCAGCGCCTGTTGCCAGAGCGCGAGGTTACGAAAGAGCTGGAATTTGAGTGCAACGAGATATGCAATGATGCTCATGGATAACGCACGAACACCCAGCGTTGAGCCACTAATGAGATCCAGTATGGCACCCATTACAAAGCCTGTGCCAACATTTACGCGGTGCGGCAGGGCAAGGATCCAGTAGAGCAAAATGAGCAATACCCAGTTTGGCCGGTAAACAAGAATGTCGTCCGGCCAGGGCATTATCTGCAGCAACAGCGCGATGAGAAACGAGAGCCAGATAACCCAGCGTCCCTGGCTACGATAACTGGCCACTACTGCCCTCCGGATGAGAGTTTAGGCGGTGGCGGCGCATACGTTATCCCGGTCGCCGGCGCGGGTACTGGCGCAGGCGGCCCCATCGCATCCGGAGCAGGAAGAACCTGCGGCATCATCTGCATCAGGCGCTCATTGGCAACGCGATGCACCTCTTCAGGCGTCATTGGGTTGGCACCGTTACGATCGGCTCCCCACAGCAGCAGCAGGTAGCGAAGACGCTGTAAACCCGCCGTTGGACGCGCCTGAATCACGGTGTAGGCACGCTGCGTATCAAGCTTCACAGAAGAGACAACCGCAACCGGATACCCTTCAGGGAAACGTCCACCCAGACCGGAGGTGACCAGCACGTCGCCCACACGGATATCCGTGTTGGCTGGCAGGTGCTCCAGCTGCAGATCGTCCGTGCAGCCGTTACCCGCCGCAATGACGCGAATATCGTTACGCAGAACCTGAATAGGCAGCGCATGGGTGGCATCGCAGATCAGCAGTACACGGCTGGTCAGTTTGGCGACGGCGACCACCTGGCCCACCACACCTTTATCACTGATAACAGGCTGACCTTCATACACACCATTCACGCTACCTTTGTCGATCACCACCTGATCGCTGTAAGGATCGTTTACGGTGGAGATCACCTGCGTCACCATCTTCTGCTCATCCTGACGCAGCGGCGATCCAAGCAGCTCACGCAGACGCGCATTTTCCTGCTTGTATTGCCCTAACATCAGCAGTTCGCTGTTTTTCAACAGCAGTTCCTGGCGCAATGCCCGGTTTTCAAGTTCGAGTTGGTCACGTGAGGACAGCGTTTGAGAAACGGAGTCAAGCAGTTCACGGGGACCATTGGATATAAAGTAGAAAGGACTGACGGCGGTATCCATGTACGTTCTGATCTGGCTGAACGTACCGAGGCGGCTATCGGCAATAATGACACCAAGCGCAACCAGAACCGCCAGGATCAGGCGAAACTGTAGCGAGGGGCCACGGCTAAAAATTGGCTTCATAGGCTATGCGTATTCTCGTGTCAGAGAGAAAGGGTAGCGATTCGCTACCCTTTCACCATGACTACTCTTCGCTGAACAAGTCGCCGCCGTGCATGTCGATCATTTCCAGCGCCTTGCCACCACCACGGGCGACGCAAGTCAGTGGATCTTCTGCAACTACGACAGGAATACCTGTCTCTTCCATTAACAGGCGGTCGAGGTTACGCAGCAGCGCACCACCACCGGTCAGAACCATACCGCGCTCAGAGATATCGGACGCCAGTTCAGGCGGGCACTGTTCCAGCGCAACCATCACCGCGCTCACGATACCGGTCAGCGGCTCTTGCAGCGCTTCCAGAATTTCGTTGGAGTTCAGGGTAAAGCCGCGTGGCACACCTTCCGCCAGGTTACGGCCGCGCACTTCGATTTCGCGAACTTCATCACCCGGATAAGCAGAACCGATCTCGTGCTTGATGCGCTCAGCGGTCGCTTCACCGATCAGGGAGCCGTAGTTACGGCGCACGTAGTTAATGATCGCTTCATCGAAACGGTCACCACCGATACGCACAGAAGAGGAGTAAACCACGCCGTTCAGGGAAATAACGGCCACTTCAGTGGTACCACCACCGATATCAACCACCATCGAACCGGTGGCTTCAGAAACAGGCAGGCCTGCACCGATAGCCGCAGCCATTGGCTCTTCAATCAGGAACACTTCACGCGCGCCTGCACCCTGAGCAGATTCGCGAATTGCGCGACGTTCTACCTGGGTCGCACCGACCGGCACACAAACCAGCACACGTGGGCTTGGACGCATGAAGCTGTTGCTGTGAACCTGCTTGATGAAGTGCTGAAGCATTTTTTCAGTCACGAAGAAGTCAGCGATAACGCCGTCTTTCATTGGGCGGATCGCGGCGATGTTACCTGGGGTACGACCCAGCATCTGCTTCGCGTCATGACCCACTGCGGCTACGCTTTTCGGCGAGCCGGCACGATCCTGACGAATGGCCACAACAGAAGGCTCATTCAATACGATGCCTTGTCCTTTTACATAAATAAGGGTATTCGCGGTACCCAGGTCAATGGACAGGTCATTGGAAAACATGCCACGAAATTTTTTCAACATACTAAGGGATAATCCTGAAAGCTGGGGCGGAAAACAAAATCCGCTTACTTTACCAACCACACGCAGCAGCGACAAGGCGCAAAAATCACCTGCTGCGGTGAAAATTTGTGCAGCACGTTTCCTTCTGTTACAAATTCATCCCCTGACTCCCTCAGGGCTGAGTACACAGTAGCGTTCCTCACTTTCATTTGTAACCCGCTAAAGGTCGTTCACTGGCTTTTTGCTCGTCATACTCAAAGCTACAGGCGCGATATTCTACGTGAAAACAGCGTAAACGGCAGGTCAAACAGAGTATCTTTGCAAATATTTTTTCACATTGGTGTCAAGCGGCTGAGAGGCGGCAAAAAAATCCCCCTGACCGCCCATCACACCACGCTCTGTCAACATCTGCCATTCGCCTCTGGAGCGCACGCCCGTGGCAAATACTTGTGTTCGCGTTCCCTTACACGCTTCCACCAGACTCTGCACCAGCAGCTGGTTTTCCGTGCGCTTTTCAATATTCCTGACCAGCCCCGGATGTAGCTTTAATAATTCCACATCCAGCTCCTTGATCCAGCTGGTACTGACCAGCGTCAGGCCCGCCTGTGTCACCGCCACACGCGCACCCAGCGCATTGATCAAACGTACCACCGGACGTAACCGGCTGATGTGTTGACCAACATCCGCCTCTGCAAGTTCAAAAATAATGTGTTTGCGTTGCGATTTTTCGCATTGCATTAATGTATCGCGCAGCCAGCGTTGAAAACGCGGGCGAATTAACGACTCTACGGTCACCTGTAATGCCAGACTTTCTTCAGGCCAAAAAGATAAAAACGGAATCAGTCGGCTAATTTGCTGACGGTCATACTCTTCGGAGAGTCCAAATTGCAGGACCATCGGCAGATATTCCGCTGAAATAACCTCTTCCGTGCCGTCGAAAATGCGACACATTAATTCACGGTGGTGAACATGGCCGTTTTTCATCACCGCCGGTTTTTGATAAAGGCGGGGGCCACCGCGGCTCAACATTTGTTCAATGAGGGTACGCCAGCGCACATTGCCACGCCCTTTCTCAGGCAGGGAATCGTCATATACCGCCCAACCGTTCGCCCCTTGCAGCACCGCGTTTCGGGTTGCCGCTTCCGCATGCTCCATCACCTGTTCAGTTGACTGCCCGCCGCGCCAGGCGCAGATCCCCATATGCACCATATCATCCCGGTCAAGCATTTTGCTCTGCGGCAGCGCATCCACCGCCTTCAGCAACTGGCTGGCGATGCTCTCCGACTCCTTAAGTGTGCGATGGGGTAACAACACCGCAAAGTCGCTGCGGTGATAGCGCGCCAGCAGCGCGCCGGGATAGCGCATAATAAAAGTCGACAGCAAGTTGATGAGCGTAAAGAGGTTCTCTTCCGCCACGCGGCGTCCCCAGGTATCGCGCAGGAGATCGAAATCCGGCAGACGAACCATCATGACGACCCCGTGCGTTCCTACCTTTTCCGGGTCGTCCAGCAGCGTGGCCAGTTGATTATCAAAGAACAGGCGGTTATTCAGACCGGTTTTGTTATCCTGCGCGGCATAGGAACGGATCAGCGTATCCATGCGGCTGCGCTGATCGCTGGCGAACTGAATTTCGGAAAGCAGCGTGTCCAGCGCGCTGCTGGTGCTGGACGGCCACTCATAGACCGACCCCCGCACCTGCGGACCGCGCTCCCCGTTGAGTATTCGCACGGAGCGGTTTTCCAGCAGCTCCTGACCGGAGAGCTGACGGCGTAGCCAGCGAACCGCAAGAAAAATCAGCAGGACAATAAAGGCGACGGCAACGGTGAGTGGCGCGGTGGTCATCATCGAGCGGAAATAGCTGGCCATGGGATCGAGGTAGACCAGGCGTATCGTCATCCCCGGATTTTTAAGGGAATGGACATTCACTTCCCGATACTGGCTCACGACGCCCGCAGGCCGATAGCTGCCCTGACGCTGATGGCTTAGCACCGGATGCTTTCCCTGGGTGATGTCGACCTGCACAATATCAACCGGTACCATCAATTCATCCAGCTCGCGGGAGAGTTCCGGTAGCGGAGTGGTAATCAGACGCGTATCAATAACCGACGCAACAGACTCAACCCGGTTGACCAGCTTGTCCTGAATGGCGTTATAAAAGCTCAGGGAGCAGCCAAGGAGCGTGACAAAAATGGTTAACCCCGTCAGCAACGTGATAAAAGCTGAGAACTTCGTCGTTAATCGCATCCTTGAGATTACTCCGTGGGTTGATGGGTAGCGAGTAAGCGCTAACTTGCATTTCAAATGCGCCATACTACCAAACCTGGTGTATCTGGCAATTTATTGCGTTAAATCGGCATAGCGTTTCATTGAGCGAGTATAGTCTTCAGAACGAATTTTCCAATCATCAGAATAGTGAGGATCCTGTATGCAGGCTTTGATCTTAGAACAGCAGGACGGCAATACCGTTGCCTCGGTGCAAGCCCTTGATGAGAGCCGTCTGCCCGAAGGCGACGTCACCGTCGACATCGACTGGTCCAGTCTGAATTACAAGGATGCCCTGGCCATCACCGGCAAAGGTAAAATCATCCGAAATTTCCCGATGGTGCCGGGGATTGATTTTGCAGGCCACGTTCATTCCAGCGAAGATCCGCGGTTTCATGTCGGCCAGCAGGTGCTGCTCACCGGCTGGGGCGTCGGCGAAAATCACTGGGGCGGGCTGGCAACGCAGGCGCGGGTGAAAGGCGAGTGGCTGGTGCCCATGCCTGCTGGGCTGGATGGCCGCAAAGCGATGATTATCGGCACCGCAGGCTTTACCGCCATGCTGTGCGTCATGGCCCTTGAAGATGCCGGTATCCGCCCTGAGTCAGGCGAGATAGTCGTGACCGGGGCCAGCGGTGGCGTTGGCAGCACGGCGGTGGCTTTACTGCACAAACTGGGGTATCAGGTCGTCGCGGTCTCAGGCCGTGAAAGCACCCATGACTACCTGCGTCAGCTTGGTGCCAGCCGCATTCTCGGCCGCGACGAATTTGCCGAAACCCGTCCGCTGGAAAAACAGATCTGGGCCGGAGCGGTGGATACCGTCGGAAATAACGTGCTGGCAAAAGTGCTGGCGCAGATGAACTACGGTGGCTGCGTGGCGGCCTGCGGTCTGGCGGGCGGTTTTGCCCTGCCAACCACCGTTATGCCCTTTATCCTGCGTAACGTGCGCCTGCAGGGTGTGGATTCCGTCATGACTCCGGCGGCCCGTCGTGCAGAAGCCTGGGAGCGTCTGGTGCGCGACCTGCCTGAGTCCTTCTTCACGCAGAGTGCAACCGAAATCGCCCTCAGCCAGGCGCCGGAATATGCCGGTAAGATCATGGATAATCAGTTCCATGGCCGCGCGCTGGTGAAAATTGCCTAATCTTCAAATTTTCGTGACATATTCGCGCTAATCCTTCTCCTCCGTCATGCTTAGAAAAACGCATGACGGAGGATGCCATGAAAACCCGAAAACTGACGGAAGCCGACGTAACGTCCGAATCTGTCTTTATGTTACAGCGCCGCCAGATCCTGAAAATGCTTGGCATCAGTGCCACCGCGTTGTCGCTCACACCTGCGGCTCACGCTGATTTGCTCGACTGGTTTAAAGGCAACGATCGGCCAAAAGCCCCTTCCGGTGCCCCGCTCACCTTTACGAAACCTGCCGAGTGGCAAAACAAACTGACGCTCACGCCAGAAGATAAAGTCACCGGTTATAACAACTTCTACGAATTCGGGCTTGATAAAGCCGATCCTGCGGCCAATGCAGGCAGCATGAAAACCGATCCGTGGACGTTGAAAATTGACGGCGAAGTGGCAAAACCCTTAACGCTGGATCATCACGATCTCACCACCCGTTTCCCGTTAGAGGAACGCATTTATCGTATGCGCTGCGTGGAAGCCTGGTCGATGGTGGTACCGTGGGTAGGTTTTCCGCTGCATAAGCTGCTGGCAATGGTTGAACCCACCAGCAATGCGAAATATGTCGCATTCCAGACGCGTTACGCCCCGGACGAGATGCCAGGCCAGAAGGACCGGTTCATCGGCGGTGGGCTTGCATATCCTTATGTAGAAGGATTACGCCTTGACGAAGCCATGCATCCTCTTACCCTTCTGACCGTCGGCGTTTACGGTAAAGCGCTCCCGCCGCAGAACGGCGCCCCCATCCGGCTGACAGTACCGTGGAAATATGGCTTCAAGGGCATTAAATCGATCGTCAGTATTAAGCTCACCCGTGAGCGTCCGCCCACAACATGGAATCTCGCCGCGCCGGACGAATACGGTTTCTTCGCCAACGTGAACCCACATGTCGATCACCCACGCTGGTCGCAGGCGACGGAACGGTTTATCGGTTCCGGCGGGGCGCTGGATGTGAAGCGTCAGCCCACGCTGCTTTTTAACGGCTATGCGGATGAAGTGGCATCGCTCTACCGTGGCCTCAATTTACGGGAGAACTTCTGAGTGCGTTTAACGGCAAAACAGGTAACCTGGCTGAAAGTGCTGCTGCATTTAGCCGGGTTGCTCCCGTTTATCTGGTTGTTCTGGGCCGCCAGCCAGGGGCTCTTTAGTGCCGATCCGGCTAAAGATATCCAGCATTTTACTGGTCGGATGGCTCTGAAATTTTTACTGGCGACCTTGCTGGTTTCGCCGCTGGCACGCTACGCTAAACAGCCACTATTGATACGCACACGTCGGCTTTTAGGGCTATGGTGTTTCGCCTGGGCCACGTTGCACCTGACCAGCTACGCGTTGCTGGAACTGGGGATTAACAACCTGGCACTGCTGGGCCGCGAACTGGTCACGCGTCCTTATCTGACGCTGGGCATTGTCAGTTGGCTGGTGTTACTGGCATTAGCGCTGACATCCACGCAATATGCGCAGCGAAAACTGGGTAAGCGCTGGCAGTTGCTGCACAACTTCGTCTATCTTGTCGCGATCCTCGCACCCATCCATTATCTGTGGTCCGTGAAGATCCTCTCGCCTCAGCCCATCCTCTACGCGCTGCTGGCTTTGGCGCTTTTAGCATGGCGTTACAAGAAGTTCCGCCAGTGGTTGCGATAGTTCGCGAAACTGTGCGTTTTCCCGCAGATTACTTATCAACCGCCATTCTTTTTCGGATAGCGGTTGATAATCTTCCCTGATAAGACCAGTATTTAGCTGCCAAATGCTACGAAATCGTTATAATGTGCGACTTTGGTTTTCCTGAATGCATTTTAGGAAAGTCATCAGGTGACTTTCGCGTTTCAAAGGTATATTTTGGTTTTTACCCGAGATTCGCAGGAGATAGCGACACAATGGCAGAAAAATTCCGAATCTTAGTTTTAAACGGACCGAACCTGAACATGCTCGGCACCCGTGAGCCAGAGAAGTATGGCACGCTGACATTGAGTGAAATTGTTAACCGTTTGGGCACGGAAGCAGCGTCACTGAATGTGGATTTGGATCATTTTCAGTCAAACGCGGAGTACGCACTCATCGACCGTATTCATCAGGCTAAAGACACTGTGGACTATATCCTGATCAATCCGGCCGCGTTTACGCACACCAGTGTTGCTATCCGCGACGCACTGCTGGCGGTGAGTATCCCGTTTATCGAGATCCACCTCAGCAACGTGCACGCCCGAGAGCCGTTCCGCCACCATTCGTATCTGTCGGATATCGCCGCTGGCGTTATCTGCGGACTGGGCGCAGACGGTTATTCATACGCTTTACAGACAGCGGTAAAACGCCTGTCACAATCACACTAAACAAGAGTACGGAACCCACTCATGGATATTCGTAAGATTAAAAAACTGATCGAGCTGGTTGAAGAATCAGGCATCTCCGAACTGGAAATTTCTGAAGGCGAAGAGTCTGTACGCATCAGCCGTGCAGCCCCAGCCGCTAGCTTCCCGGTAATGCAGCAAGCTTATGCTGCGCCAGTGCAGCAGCCTGCGCTCTCTGCAGCCGTTGCGCCAGCCGCAACTGAAGCCGCACCTGCCGCTGCAGCAGAAATCAGTGGTCACATCGTACGTTCCCCAATGGTTGGTACTTTCTACCGCACCCCGAGCCCGGACGCGAAGGCGTTCATCGAAGTGGGTCAGAAAGTCAACGTAGGCGATACCCTGTGTATCGTTGAAGCCATGAAAATGATGAACCAGATCGAAGCAGACAAATCAGGTACTGTGAAGGCGATTCTGGTCGAAAGTGGTCAGCCGGTAGAATTTGACGAGCCGCTGGTCGTCATCGAGTAACGAGGCGAACATGCTGGATAAAATTGTTATCGCCAACCGCGGCGAGATCGCACTGCGTATTCTTCGTGCCTGTAAAGAACTGGGCATCAAGACTGTCGCTGTGCACTCAAGCGCGGATCGCGATTTAAAACACGTATTGCTGGCGGATGAGACGGTCTGTATCGGCCCGGCTCCGTCCGTAAAAAGCTATCTGAACATCCCGGCAATCATCAGCGCCGCTGAAATCACTGGCGCGGTGGCAATTCACCCGGGTTATGGCTTCCTCTCCGAGAACGCCAACTTTGCTGAGCAGGTTGAACGCTCTGGCTTTATCTTCATCGGCCCGAAAGCTGACACCATCCGCCTGATGGGTGACAAAGTGTCTGCAATCACCGCGATGAAAAAAGCCGGTGTTCCAACCGTTCCAGGTTCTGACGGCCCACTGACTGACGACATGGATGCAAACCGTGCTCATGCTAAACGCATTGGCTACCCGGTGATCATCAAGGCGTCCGGCGGCGGCGGCGGTCGCGGTATGCGCGTAGTGCGCAGCGACGCTGAACTGGCACAGTCCATCTCCATGACCAAAGCGGAAGCGAAAGCAGCTTTCAGCAATGATATGGTGTACATGGAAAAATACCTGGAAAACCCACGCCACATCGAAATTCAGGTGCTGGCAGACGGTCAGGGTAACGCTATCTATCTGGCAGAACGTGACTGCTCCATGCAGCGTCGTCACCAGAAAGTGGTCGAAGAAGCACCAGCACCGGGCATTACCCCGGAACTGCGTCGCTACATCGGCGAGCGTTGTGCCAAAGCGTGTGTCGACATCGGCTATCGCGGGGCGGGTACCTTCGAATTCTTGTTCGAAAACGGTGAGTTCTACTTCATTGAGATGAACACCCGTATTCAGGTTGAACACCCGGTTACCGAAATGATCACCGGCGTTGACCTGATCAAAGAGCAGCTGCGTATCGCTGCCGGCCAGCCTCTGTCCATCAAACAGGAAGAAGTAGTGGTCAAAGGCCATGCGGTCGAGTGCCGTATCAACGCCGAAGACCCGAATACCTTCCTGCCAAGCCCGGGTAAAATCACGCGTTTCCACGCGCCGGGTGGCTTTGGCGTGCGTTGGGAGTCTCATATTTACGCCGGTTACACCGTACCGCCGTACTATGACTCAATGATCGGTAAGCTTATCTGCTACGGCGAAAACCGTGACGTGGCGATTGCCCGCATGAAGAACGCCCTGCAGGAGCTAATCATCGACGGTATCAAAACCAACGTTGATCTGCAGATGCGCATCATGAGCGACGAGCACTTCCAGAATGGTGGGACGAACATCCACTATCTGGAGAAAAAACTCGGTCTCAACGAGAAGTAAGAAAGCATCTATGCTAAAAGGCCGGTTTAACCGGCCTTTTTTATTTCTGGGGATCGTCAAGGCCCATCATGTACAATCCCCGCTTTCTTCATCCACAAGGGACAAAAAATGGACAAACGTTTTGTTCAGGCCCATAAAGAAGCGCGCTGGGCGCTGTGGCTGACCCTTCTCTATCTTGCCGCATGGTTGGTAACCGCTTACTTACCTGATTCTGCAATTGGCATCACCGGCCTGCCTCACTGGTTTGAAATGGCCTGTCTGCTGGTACCGCTGATTTTTGTCCTGCTGTGCTGGGCAATGGTGAAATTCATTTATCGCGATATCCCGCTGGAGGACGACGATGCAGCTTGAAGTCATTCTGCCGCTTATCGCGTATTTGTTGGTCGTGTTTGGCGTGTCCGTGTATGCCATGCGCAAAAGGGCAACCGGCACCTTCCTGAACGAATATTTCCTCGGCAGCCGTTCAATGGGCGGCATTGTGTTAGCGATGACGCTCACCGCCACCTATATCAGCGCCAGCTCATTTATTGGCGGTCCCGGGGCAGCCTATAAATATGGGTTAGGCTGGGTGCTGCTGGCGATGATACAGCTCCCGGCTATCTGGCTTTCGCTGGGTATACTCGGCAAGAAGTTCGCTATTCTGGCGCGTCGCTATAATGCCGTGACGCTGAACGACATGCTGTTTGCCCGCTACCGCAGCCGTTTACTGGTATGGCTGGCAAGTCTAAGCCTGCTGGTCGCCTTTGTGGGTGCGATGACGGTGCAGTTTATTGGCGGTGCACGTCTGCTTGAAACCGCAGCAGGGATCCCTTACGAGACTGGCCTGCTTATCTTTGGGATCAGTATCGCGCTTTATACGGCGTTTGGTGGATTCCGCGCCAGCGTACTGAACGACACCCTGCAGGGCATGGTGATGCTCATCGGAACCATTGTGCTGCTGGTGGGGATTGTCCATGCGGCAGGCGGCCTGAGCCATGCTGTTGAAACCCTGGAAGCGATTGACCCGAAACTGGTCACTCCAGAGGGCGCAGATGACATTCTTTCACCCACCTTTATGACCTCCTTCTGGGTGCTGGTCTGCTTCGGCGTCATTGGACTGCCGCATACCGCTGTACGGTGTATCTCCTATAAGGACAGTAAAGCGGTCCATCGCGGCATTATTATCGGGACCATTGTGGTGGCGATACTGATGCTGGGAATGCATCTGGCGGGTGCATTAGGTCGTGCGGTGATCCCAGATCTTACCGTGCCCGACCTGGTGATCCCTACCCTGATGGTTAAAGTCCTGCCACCCTTTGCTGCCGGGATTTTCCTTGCCGCACCGATGGCCGCCATTATGTCGACGATCAACGCTCAGTTGCTGCAAAGTTCCGCTACGATTATCAAAGATCTCTATCTGAATTTGCGTCCCGAGCAGTTGAAAAACGAACGACGCTTAAAGCGGATGTCTGCGGTGATCACGTTGTTATTAGGGGCGCTGCTGCTGCTGGCCGCCTGGCGTCCACCGGAGATGATCATCTGGCTGAACCTGCTTGCGTTTGGCGGCCTTGAAGCTGTTTTCCTGTGGCCTCTGGTGCTTGGCCTGTACTGGGAACGCGCGAATGCTGCGGGCGCGCTAAGCGGCATGATTGTTGGCGGTGTCGTGTACGCCGTGCTCGCCACCTTTAAGATCCAGTACCTGGGCTTCCATCCAATTGTACCTTCGTTACTGTTAAGTTTACTGGCGTTTGTGGTGGGGAACCGTTTCGGTCAACCCGTCCCACAACCCGCTATGATGTCTACTGATAAATAAAGAGTTTTGCCATGCCGTGGATCCAACTAAAACTGAACACAACCGGCGCTCACGCCGAAGAGCTGAGCGATGCGCTGATGGAGGCCGGCTCGGTCTCTATCACCTTCCAGGACACGCATGACACGCCGGTCTTTGAGCCGCTGCCGGGCGAAACGCGCCTGTGGGGCGATACCGACGTGATTGGCCTGTTTGATGCCGAAACAGACATGAAAGAAGTGGTCGCGATTCTGGAACATCATCCTCTGCTGGGCGTGGGTTTTGCGCACAAAATCGAACAACTGGAAGACAAAGACTGGGAACGCGAGTGGATGGATAACTTCCACCCCATGCAGTTTGGCAAGCGTCTGTGGATCTGCCCAAGCTGGCGCGAAGTTCCCGATGTAAACGCGGTCAACGTGATGCTCGACCCGGGTCTGGCATTCGGTACCGGCACCCACCCGACCACCTCACTGTGCCTGCAGTGGCTGGATGGCCTGGATCTGGAAGGGAAAACCGTGATCGACTTCGGCTGTGGATCCGGGATCCTCGCCATTGCCGCACTGAAGCTGGGCGCCGCAAAAGCCATCGGGATCGATATCGATCCGCAGGCTATTCAGGCCAGTCGTGATAACGCCGAGCGTAACGGCGTTTCCGATCGCCTTGAGCTGTATCTGCCGGACGCGCAGCCAGAGGCCATGAAAGCCGATGTGGTGGTCGCTAACATCCTGGCGGGCCCATTACGCGAGCTTGCACCGTTAATCAGCGTGCTGCCCGTTGAGGGCGGTCTGCTGGGGCTTTCCGGGATCCTGGCAAGCCAGGCTGACAGCGTTTGCGAAGCCTACGCCGATCTCTTCACCCTCGATCCGGTGGTGGAAAAAGAAGAGTGGTGCCGCATCACGGGCAGTAAAAAATAAGAACATTTTTCGTACTGAGATGATGTTCTAAAATGCGACGCAGATCGCATAGAAGCGGGAGAATCTGCTGCTAAAAACAGCAGAATATCCCGCTCAACGGATTCATTTTTTGAGAAATGATGAGAAGTTACGGGAAATTGTAAGCGGTCATAAAATCGCCGTTAATACATAACACAATGATTTAAATAAAAAATAATTTTCATCATTGTGACTGGGTGGCGATTCCTTGATCTACAACAGTGGATTGTTCAAAGTTTGGCCTTTCATCTCGTGCAAAAAATGCGTAATATACGCCGCCTTGCAGTCACAGTATGGTCATTTCTTAACTCATGCGCATCGGACACCACCAGCTCAGAAATCGCCTGATCGCAGCCCCAATGGCAGGTATTACCGACCGGCCGTTCAGGACGCTGTGTTATGAGATGGGAGCCGGTTTAACCGTTTCCGAGATGATGTCGTCTAACCCGCAGGTCTGGGAAAGCGATAAATCCCGCCTTCGGATGGTGCACATTGATGAACCAGGTATTCGCACCGTGCAAATCGCCGGAAGTGTGCCTGAAGAGATGGCAGATGCCGCGCGGATTAACGTGGAAAGTGGCGCCCAGATTATTGATATCAACATGGGTTGCCCGGCCAAAAAAGTGAATCGCAAGCTTGCAGGTTCAGCCCTTCTGCAATACCCCGACCAGGTGAAGTCAATCCTGACGGCGGTTGTCAGCGCAGTGGACGTTCCTGTTACGTTGAAGATTCGCACGGGTTGGTCGCCGGAACACCGTAACTGTGTAGAGATTGCCCAACTGGCCGAAGACTGTGGCATTCAGGCCCTGACCATTCATGGACGCACTCGCGCCTGTTTGTTCAACGGTGAAGCTGAATACGACAGCATTCGGGCAGTTAAGCAGAAAGTTTCCATTCCGATTATCGCGAATGGCGACATTACTGACCCGCTTAAAGCCAGAGCTGTGCTCGACTATACGGGAGCTGATGCTCTGATGATAGGACGTGCAGCTCAGGGAAGACCCTGGATCTTTCGGGAAATCCAGCATTATCTGGACACTGGGGAGCTGCTTGCCCCGCTGCCACTGGCAGAGGTTAAGCGCTTGCTTTGTTCGCATGTTCGGGAACTGCATGACCACTACGGTCAGGCAAAAGGGTACCGAATTGCGCGTAAACACGTCTCCTGGTATCTCCAGGAGCACGCTCCAAATGACCAGTTTCGGCGCACATTCAACGCCATAGAGGATGCCAGCGAACAGCTGGAGGCGTTGGAGGCATACTTCGAAAATCTTGCGTAATGAAATAAAGAGCTGACAGAACTATGTTCGAACAACGCGTAAATTCTGACGTACTGACCGTTTCTACCGTTAACTCTCAGGATCAGGTAACTCAAAAACCCCTGCGTGACTCGGTTAAACAGGCACTGAAGAACTATTTTGCTCAACTGAATGGTCAGGATGTTAATGACCTGTATGAGCTGGTACTGGCTGAAGTTGAACAGCCACTGTTGGACATGGTGATGCAATACACCCGCGGTAACCAAACCCGCGCTGCGCTGATGATGGGTATCAACCGTGGTACTCTGCGTAAGAAACTGAAAAAATACGGCATGAACT